>CAYLPS010000043.1:0-25497 GCA_964385625.1 uncultured Anaerolineaceae bacterium
ATTAGATAGTCTTCAATTCGTACATGGCTATGATTGTCAACCTTCCCCTTCCTTTTTTACTCTGTTATCTTGTTATGAATTGCACCAAAAACATTAATTGAATGCAATTGAATTTTCTCGATTCAATTCTGGCCTTCCCTCTTTATCCATTTCTCATGTCAGAGTCGCTCATCCCTTTGTTGCTTGGAGATGTCTGCGGTTTTTTCTCCAGCATGATCACCTTCTCGTCCGAAGTTCCTATCCGGCCAGCTTCGCCACCGGATGGCTTCATCTTCTACAGTAACATTTCTCCACTATTCGTTGTAGAATATACCCAATTTCATCGAAAGGAGCACCACCATGGCAGACGTCCAGCCCTACCTGCAAAAAATCATTGACCGCTTCAGCACTCCCACCATCCAGGCCGGCCTCAAAGGATTCACCCGCAACCTGCTCTTCAAGTTCACCGACACCAACGAGGAGTGGCTGATCCACGCCATCGATGGCAAGGAAGCCACGCTCGAGAAAGGCACCATCGCCAACCCCGATGTCACCATCATCACCACCACCGACGTGCTGGCCGGCGTGATGGACCGCAAGATCAACGGCATGTCCGCCTACATGCAGCGCAAGATCCAGGCCCGCGGTCCCATGGAAGACCTGATGAAGCTGCAGAAGCTCATGCTGTAAAGTTGCCTTCGTAAGAAAACAGCCTGGCATGGCTTCATCGACACTGACTATCCCCAAGCGGTCTATTGGCTTCCTGCTGGGCATGTCCAGCTTGATGCTGGGGGCCAATGTAGTGTGGGTATCCTACATCACCATCCTGCTGCCTACCCTGGTTGAACAAGTGGTCTCGGAGGAGAAAGGCCTGGTGGTGGGGCTGATCGGCTTCTTTGGCACCCTGCTGGCCGTGCTGGTGAGCATCCTGTGGGGCATCATCAGCGATCATACCAGCAGCCCGATGGGTAAGCGCTCGCCTTCCATCCTGGCTGGCGCCTTGCTGGCACTGCCCTTCATCGCCCTGCCGGTGCTCATCCTCTCTCCATCCACGGCCGCCCGCCTGCTGCCCGTTGCCTTGCCCATCATCATCTTCAGTTTCCTGGGGATGGAGTTCTTCACCAACGTCAGCAACGGCGCCTGGTGGCCGCTGCTTGTGGACGTGGTCCCCGAGCACCAGCGCGGCCTGGCTGCTGGCATCAATGGCTTCCTCACCCTGCTGGGGGCGGTGATTGCCTTCCTGGTGGTCACCAGCCTCAACCAGGTGGGGCAGACTGCGCTGGCTTTGTGGCTGGTGGGTGGCATCTTTGCCCTCACCGGGGTGATCAGCACCCTGGTCCTGCGTGGCAAAGACTTGCCTGCCCATCCTTCAGAACGTATTAACCCCTGGCAGGCCATGGGCGAGTTATTCAAGGTGCGCACGCCTGTGGTGGTGTTCTTCTGGCTGGTGTTAGCCCTGCTGCTTGCCAATATGGGCATCAACAGCCTGCAGTTCTTCGCTCGCTATTTTTTCGAGGTCTATTTCCCCAGCACCGACCCCGATGCCGCTCTGCGCCTGATGGGGGGCATCAGCCTGGTGTTCACCATGCTCTCTGCCGTGGGCAGCGGCTTCCTTTCCGATAAAATCGGCCGGCGCGCCATGATCTTGTGGGCCATGTTTTTATGTGCCATCTGCACCCTGTTTATGGGGCTTGTCAGTAACTTCAGCATTTTCCTGGTGCTCATCGGCTTGCGTTCGATTGCCACCGGGCCCATCCTGGCCACCGCCCCTGCCCTGGCCAGTGATTTGTCCCCGAAAGATGAAGCCGGGCACTACATGGCCTATAATAACCTTTCCACCGGCCTATCTGGGGGCATCGCCTCCCTGGTCTTTGGTTTATTGCTGGTAAATCTCACCCGCACCACATTTACCAGTGTTTTCATCGTCTCAGCTATCCTTTTTGCCCTTGGGGGTGTAATTTTCTATCTCAAGGTGTCGCAAAAAGCATTGGACGCTCAATTGAAGGCCCCTGTCGGGCAAGCCAGGGAATTATCATGAAAAATTGGGTCTTCCTCTCCCCTCATTTTGACGATGCCGTGCTCTCCGCAGGCGGCATGATCTGGGAGCTGGCCAACCGGGGCGATGGGGTCGAGATATGGACCATCTGTGCTGGCGACCCTCCCTCAGGCAGGCAGCTCACCGATTATGCCCAGATGCTGCACATCTTTTGGGAACTGGGCGAGACGGATGTGCCCTACTCGCGCAGCCTGGAAGATGCCGCCAGCTGTCGCTTGCTAGGGGCTGGTTATCGTCGCTACACCGTGCCCGATAATATTTACCGTTACCTGCCCGGCACCGATGAGCCAGTTACGAAGGTGCCTGATGATAATGCCGGCCCGCTGGAGCCAAATGAGAGCTACCTCATCCCCCCGGTCACCGATTTCCTGCGTAAGAACCTGGTGGAAGGTTATCAGCTAGTTACCCCGCTATCTGTGGGTCACCACCGCGACCACGTGCTCACCCGCACGGCTGCCGACCGCCTGGGCATCCCGCTTTGGCACTTTGTGGATTATCCCTATGTCACGCGTGAGCCGTATGACCCTGCCGAATGGATTCCGCCCGGGGTAGAAACGTTTTCGCTTGAGCTATCCGCGGCTGCCGTGCAAGCCTGGAAGGATGCCATCGCCTGCTACAAATCGCAGATGATCTTCTTGTTCCCCGACGCTCCCGAAATGCACCGTGCCATCGAAGAATATGCCAGCTCGGGCGGTGGTTGCGCCCTCTGGAAATTCTAGGGCTGGGTTGGCAAGGCAGCTGCCGGTATGGTGTGTGGCACCGGGTCCTTCATTTTGGTGATTATCACCCCAAGTACCATCAGCAGGACGGCGGATAGCACCAGAGACGGGGTGAATGCTCCATCAGCGCTCTGCATGGCCTCCATGATGTATACATACACCACTGAAACCTGTCCGAAAAGTTGGATGATCCCATTTGAAGTCCCCTCCGGTGCCGGGTAAGTGACCTCCGCAACGTATTGCAATCCCACCGGGGCCACAGAGATCAGGAAAAATCCCATCCAAAAGGCCGAAAGGAGTAAAAGCCAGAGCGACGTTGCAAAAGTAATCCCGATAAGCCCCGGAATTGCCAGCAATACGCCCGAAAGCATATAGCGCTGGCGTTTGTGGTTTTTATCTGATATTGAAGGGATGATCACTGCCCCGATTACGCCGCCCACGATCATCACCGTGCCCATCGTGCCGGCGTCGGTGGGTGTGAACCCACGTAAGCGAATGATGTTCTCAATCCAGGTGCTAATGCCATTGAACAGCCCCAGCCCGATGAAATAAACGATCACGAACATCCAAAATGGCGCCGATTTTACGATTTGCTTCAGCCCATCCAGCATCAAGGAGCGGACTTCCATTTCTGGGGGGCAGGGAGGTGTGCTGGGGCGCTCTCGTGAAAGGATGATGAACACCAGCGTGGCGATGGCCGCAGTCACCCCGAATATTAGCTGGACGGATGAGATGGATAACATCTCGGTGAGCACAGGCGTGAGTCCAAAGCCCACAGCGGTGCCCAGTAAATTGGCCAAGGTCACCAGGCCAACCGCAGTAGCGCGCTCATTCTGCGCGAACCAGTTGGCTGGCACTTTCGTCCATGAGTTCATCAGGAACGGTTGGCCAATAGCTATCCCGACACTGCATGCCAGCACGAGGCCATAGTTCGCTCCAACCAGGCCACGTGCGATGCTGAACACAGCCATGAACACAGCCCCGATACTGACTGCAACGCGAAAGCCATATTTGTCGATCACCCATGAGGCAGGAAAGGAGAGAAAGACATACGTGATCATAAAAGACATGGCCAACGTGCCGATCTGTAGGTCGGTCACTCTATAAAATTCCGCTGCCGGGCCTGTAATGGGCGCGTATGTGATCCACAACATTTGCACGACAAGGTTGACGAGCATGAATACCCCCAGTACCACCCAGCGATAGCCGTAAACACGGTAGGTTTGGTCCTTCATGTGGCGCCTCCCAAATCATTCCAGATTATGTGTCTGTCCAGGCTTTATCTTAAAACCCGGCAATCAACCTATATGAATTAACCATCAGTGCCCGGAAAAGTTGCTAAATTGGTGTTAGTGATTATTCTTGTTATTGCGCGATCATACCCAATTGCTATGGGCAAGGTCGTAATTCAATTGCGCGTATATAAGGGAGCTATTATTGCTTGGCTTTATCACAACGTAATCTACAAGATCAATTCATTCATCGCGTTCACGCAATGGGGGGAACAAGATCACCTCGCGGATGTTCTGGTTATCGGTCAGCAGCATCACCAGGCGGTCCACCCCCATGCCGAAACCACCGTTGGGGGGCATTCCATAGCGCATGGCGCGCAAGTAATCTTCATCCATGGGGTGGCGCTCCTCATCATCTGCTGCGTACTCGCGGCTCATTTCCAGGAAGCGTTGCTCCTGGTCAAGCGGGTCGTTCAGCTCGGTGAAAGCATTGCACAGCTCGAAGCCGGCCACGTAGCCTTCAAAGCGCTCCACGGTCAGCGGGTCGCCTGGCTTGCTCTTGGCCAGCGGCGAGATGTCACGCGGGTAGTCGTACAGGAAAGTGGGCTGGATGAGGGTGGGCTCGAGGTAATCCTCCAGCAGCTGGTCGATCAGCTTGCCGCGCGTCTCTCCTTCTTTGAACTGCATGCCACGTTCCTTCATCGCCCCTTCCAGGCTTTGTGCTGTAGGGCAGTCGGCAATGTCAATTCCTGATGTATTGGTCAGCCCCTGGCGCAGCTCTAGGCGAGGCCAGGGGATTTCGAAGCTCAGTTCCTGGCCATTGTAGGTCACCGTTCGCCGGCCCAGCACGCGATCGCACACGAAGGCCAGCATCTGCTCGGTGAGCTCCATTACCTTCAGGTAATCAGCATAGGCGCAGTAAAACTCCAGCTGGGTGAACTCAGGATTATGCTTAAAGGATACCCCTTCATTGCGGAAGTCACGTCCGATCTCGTAAACCCGCTCCAGCCCGCCCACCAGCAGGCGTTTGAGATACAGCTCGAAGGAGATGCGCAGGTACAGGTCCTGGTGCAACTGGTTGTGGTGGGTGATGAACGGCTTGGCGGCGGCTCCGCCATACAGCGGCTGCAGGATGGGCGTCTCCACTTCCATGAAGCCCTCTCCATCCAGGAAGCTGCGCAACGCAGAGACAATCGCCGTGCGTGTTCTGAAGATTTGCCTCACTTCGGGGTGCACCGCCAAGTCGGCGTAGCGTTGCCGGTAGCGGGTCTCGGGGTCTGCCAGGTCTTCGTGGCTGATGACCTTGCCATCCACCAGCTCGTCTTTTCCTGCCGGTAACGGGGTGAGGGCTTTGGCCAGTAATTTATACGCTTCCACTTTCAGCGATACCTCGCCTGCGCGGGTGCGGAACATCTCACCGCTGGCCTGGATGAAATCACCCAGGTCGAGCTCGCGGTTGAACATGTCAAGCTGCTCTTGTCCGATATCATTGGCGCGCAGGAATAGCTGGATGCGGCCTTCACCGTCTTCGATGTGGGCGAAAGTGATCTTGCCCATCGGGCGCATTGAACGCAGCCGCCCGGCAAGAGAAACCTTGATTGGTGGCACCTGCTTGCCTGCTGCTAACGCAGTTTCAATGGCCTCGAATGCACACCTGGCAGACCGGCTGGTGTGCGTGCGGGTGGTGCGCGTTGGATACGGCTCGATCCCCTTCTGGCGCAGGCGCTCGAGTTTCTCCAGGCGATTTCTTTCAAGGCTGCTGAGTTCTTCGGTCATGCCATCTCTCTCCAATTTCTACCATTCCACCAACCTGCCATATATTAAGCAAAAGCCCCGCGCAAGGAATCCATGCGCGGGGCCGAAAAATAGCCCCTGCCTACTCCACCTTCAACAAGCTGACGGTGAAGGTTCCGCCTGGTGCGTCCACGCGCACAACATCGCCAGGATGATGGTCCATCAAGGCTCTTCCCAAAGGAGACTCGTTTGAGATCAAGCCGTCACGCGGGCTGGCCTCTGCCGGCCCAACAATGGTATATACTTCTTCTGGATTGTCGCCTTCCTTTATTGTCACGGTTGAGCCTACCTGAACGTGATCTTCCTTGCCAGCGTCTTCAATCACATGTGCGTTGGCCAGTAGCATCTCCAGATCTTGTATGCGCCCTTCGACGAATGCTTGTTCGTTCTTCGCTGCTTCGTATTCAGCGTCTTCAATAAGCTCACCGCCTTCCATTGCTTCATGCAAGCGTTCGGCAACTTCATGTCGTTTTATGGTTCGCAAGTATTCCAGCTCTTCCTGTAATTTCTGGTACCCTTGCTTGGTTAAGAATGAGGGAGGCATCTTCCTGTCCTATCAACAAATATGAAAAAACCACTCTCCCGGAGCGATTCTTGGCAATAAATTGGGAAGCTGGTATTACCCTGGGCTGCCCCTAATGAAAAGTATGCGGTATTGGGGAATGCATTTATCCCTTCTACCGCGCGGCGACATTTTAGCACATATCACATGGAAACGCAAGGATTATTCACTTTGCAGGCTTCTTCCACAGGCCGATTCCACCATTTCGATGGTAATAATCAGTCACTGCATGTCTCATCGCCATCCCATCACTCCAAAAAGTGCTGATTTGGGAGGCGTGCGCCTCGATGGAATGTATCCAGGCCTCCAACCCCGGTAATGAAATGGGGAAAACCTGCCTTTTCCATCCCTCCTGGATAAATCGCTCAAGTTGGGTGCTGTCGCGTGACACATAAGGGTAATCCGCATAATACCACGCCGAATGATGCAAGTCTTCTGCGGCCAGGCGAACGAGCTGGTGATCCACGTGGTTGCCCAACGCTAGTGGGTAAACGAGCACCGCATCAGGTGGCACAGCCATCTTCAGCTCTTCCTGTAAGAGGGCGAGGTTCTGTTCGTCACCCTGATGAATCGGGCCGTTAAGGGCTTTTTCAGTCGCGTACATGGCTTTGTGGGTGTGGGGATCGCGCCGGTAAATGCAATCGGGGAGGGAGAAGTAGCGCATCTTGGCGCCCAGGAACAGGCAGGATTGCCTGTCCTCTTCCATGCGATGGACTGGAGCCTGCTGGTCGAAATTCCAGCGCTCATGCAGCGAATGCGCGAAGGGCGATAAATCTTCGTTAGGCGCCTCGCCTGCGAAAATGGTCCATATGCTCGCCTCATCACCCTGCTGGGTTTGCTCCCACACCAACCCCCCACATGATAGGGCGACATCATCAAAATGTGGAGAAAGGTATATCCAATCCACCCCGTGATTTTACCCTATGAGCTGCACAGAGAACCTGGAAAATAGCCCTGATTGCGCTTTTATTTACTTAGTGTTATCATCATCCAGCGTCAGGTTATGGTCATGACAACCGATCCGTTCACCCGCTCCCGATTGCGTAAAATTTTCGTTGCCGTGATAATTGCCACTCTTCCTTGCTATTGTGCTGGAGCGGTAGCCATACTCCTTGCGCCAGGGCATCCCCTGGGAGGCGCCAGGACTCCCAGTCCGCTCTCTTCAGCCACACCGGTTATCTATGCTACGCAGACAACCACGTTTACACTCACCCTGCCTCCACCCACCGGCACTCCATCCCCAAGCAACACGCCGACCCCTACCACCACCGGAACCACCACCAATACTCCAACCATTAGCCCAACTCCCACTCAAACCAATACACCAACCCCTTCAAATACTCCTTTCCTTCCTCCCACTTTTACCAACACACCCAGCCATACTGCCACATTTACCCCAACATCCACATGGACCCATACACCACAACCCTCTCTAACGAAAACTCCAACAGCTATCCCCTCCGAAACGAATCCGGTTCCCCAGCCATGAAATCTAAACTCTTGGTGCACCTTGTGTTACAGGTCCTGTCCTGATAAACTGTGAGTCTCTATGATCCACATATCATTTGCAATGTTGAAAAATCATGATTGATCTATTACCCTACCTAAAAGAATTGATCTCTGCCCCGGGGATCAGTGGTTACGAGGTCGGTGTCCGCCCTATCATTGAAAAAGCTTGGCAGCCGCTTACCGACCAACAAAAAGTGAGTCGGCTGGGGAGTCTGCATGGCTTACAGCATGGCACAGCACCCGAACCCCGGCCCAGCATCCTGGTTGCCGCCCATATGGATGCAATTGGCTTGATGGTCAATGCAATCGTCGATGGTTTCCTGCGCGTTACTACCATTGGAGGCATTGATCTGCGCGTCTTGCCGGGACAGATGGTAACCGTGCATGGCCGACAGGACCTACCCGGGATGATTGTGCCTACTCCAGCACGATTGCTTCCCTCCCGGCTGCCATCCGGAATCGTACCCCTGGAATATCTGCTGGTGGATGTCGGCTTGCTTCCCCAGGATGTTGGCGAGTTGGTGCGGGTTGGCGATCCAGTCTCCTTTGCCCAACCACCCCTTGAAACGGGCGGCGAAACCCTTGTCGGCCATACCCTGGATGACCGGGCAGGGGTAGTGGCATTGACATATTGTCTCGAAATCCTACGTTCCAGACCGCATGCCTGGGATTTATGGGCTGTGGCAACTGTTCAGGAAGAAACATCATATGGCGGTGCGCAGACTTCTGCATTCCAGCTTCACCCCAGTATATGTATATCGATTGATGTGACTTTTGGCAGCGAGCCCAGCAGCCCAGGTTACCTGACTTTCCCGCTGGGTAAAGGCCCAACTTTAGGATTGGGCCCGGTTGTTCATCCATTCCTGTACAAGACTTTAAAGCAGCTGGCGGAACGATTGGAGATCCCTGTCTCAGTAGAACCCACGCCGCGTTCTTCAGCCACCGATTCCGACGCTATGGTGAGCATTGCCGAGGGTATCCCGAATGCGGTCATCGGGATACCATTGCGCTATATGCATACACCCATTGAGATGATTGCCCTCAAGGATATAACCCGCACCGGCAGGCTGGTGGCGGAGTTTATCGCTCAGCTTGATGGTACTTTTATAGACAAAATGACTTGGGATGATTGACCATGGTCCAATTGGCTGATGAATTCATTCATTTTGATATTGGTGATGAGCAGGTAAGGCTCCTTGAGCGACTTTCCAATGCCTGCGCCGTGTCAGGTGATGAAGCCGAAGTGCGCAAGATCGTTATAAGCGAGATCAAATCATATGTTGATGATATAAAAGTGGATGCTCTGGGTAATGTACTGGCTACCAGGAATGGTTCGCGCGAGCCACGCTTGCGCGTGATGCTTGCTGCCCATATGGACGAAGTTGGCTTGATGCTGACCCACGATAATGGTGATGGGATTTACCGCTTTGAAGTCGTGGGGGGCATTTCCGCATCCGACCTGGCTGGCAAGGCAGTATTGATTGGTAGAGAACATATCCCGGGCGTTATCGGCATAAAGCCTATCCATTTACTCCATGGAAATGACCATCGAAAACCGATCGACATTGACGACCTGCATATCGATGTCGGTACAGTCACCGGTAAGGAAAAGGTAGGAGACCGGGCTACATTTGCCACCCAATTTATCCGCCTCGGCCCCAGCTTGAGGGGGAAGGCCCTGGATAACCGTCTTGGTGTGGCTACCCTGATTGAGCTGGTTAAACATGCCACCGACAATTTTGACCTGCTGGCAGCTTTTACTGTGCAGGAGGAGATTTCGGCGCGCGGGGCGCGTGTGGCGGCATTCACTTTCAACCCTGACCTGGCTGTTGCGCTGGATTCCACCCCGGCATATGATCTACCTGACTGGGAGGCGGATGAGAATGTTCGTTATAATACCCACCTGGGCGCTGGGCCGGCAATATACATCGCTGACTCGAGCACTTTATCGGATCCCAAGCTGATCAGGTATATAATACAGGTCGCTGAAGAGAACCATATTCCTTATCAATTGCGCCAGCCGGGTGGTGGGGGCACCGACGCCGGTGTGATCCATAAACAGCGTGAAGGAATCCCGAGCATTTCCATATCAGTGCCCGGGCGTTACCATCACACCTCGGCTTCGATTGTGCGACTTTCAGATTGGCAACACACCTTCAAGCTGGTTATGATTGCATTGGCTCAACTGTCAACAGATGTATTATCGGCTGAAAGCTGATTTCCGGTCGTTCAGGAATGCTGCTGATTATCTACAGAAATATCAAACCTAAGGAGCGCTGATGAAACCCTTGATCCAAAAACTGGTTGAGACACAGGGCCCATCGGGATATGAGACCCAGATTCGCACTGTAGTACAGGGCGAAGTGGAGGCTTATGCGGATGCAATGCAGACGGACGCGCTGGGCAACCTGATTGTGCGCAAAGGAAACGTTACCGCTGAGGGATCCAAGATCATGCTGGCAGCCCATATCGATGAGGTTGGCGTCATGGTCACTCAGGTGGACTCTAACGGCTTCATCCGTTTTACCACCCTGGGAGGAGTGCGCCCGTATACTTGCATTGGCGGGCGTGTGCGTTTCCTTAATGGCTCCTCGGGGATCATTAATATGGAACCCCTGGATGATATGGCCAAAATGCCAGCTTTCGAGCAGCTCTATATTGATTTGGGTTACTCCAGCAGCCAGGACAGCTTGCTCAAGGTGGGAGATGTGGGTACGTTTGAGCGCCCTTTCCTGGATTTGGGCCGGAGATTGGTTGCCAAATCGCTGGATGACCGTATCGGAGTGGCTGTTTTGATAGAAACCTTGCGCCGGGTCAAAAATACCCCTCACCAGCTGTTTTTTGTTTTCAGCACCCAGGAAGAGGTGGGTGTGCGGGGTGCTACCACCGCGTCTTTTGGGATCGATCCTGACCTGGGGTTGGCCGTGGATGTTACCGGCACTGGAGATACCCCGCGCCGTGCCAGGGTGCGCATGGAAGTGAGCCTGGGCAAAGGTCCCGCCATCAAGGTGCGCGATGGAGGCATGCTGGCTGACAGGCGGGTGGTGGATTGGATGGTGGCAGGCGCCGAGAAGCTGGACTTGCCCTACCAGCTGGAGGTTCTCGAAGGTGGCTCCACAGACGCGCGTGCCATGCAGCTCACCCGGGCAGGCGTGCCGGCGGGATGCCTTTCCATCCCGTGCCGATATATCCATTCGCCTTCTGAGATGGTAGATTTCGATGATGTGCAACATGCCGTCGAATTGTTGGCGGATTTGGTCAGTAAGCCGGTAAAATTATAGACCCTGGCAACCGTTTCGATGCGTTCCTGCTTTATTCGGTCATTATTTGTCTTGATCCTGCTGGCCTTGGCAGGCTGTGCCGGGCTGCCCTTCGGGTTGGGTAATATTGAAGGATCCACCCCCACTGCGCGAAACACTGCCCAACAATCCACAGCTGCACCGACTCAATCGGTATCTCCTATGCCAACCTCAGCCGGTTCACAGCAGGCTGAAGACACACCTCAATCTGGTGGCGAATCAGTGCTGCGCATCTGGGTACCGCCCGAATTTGATCCACAGGCAGATAGCGCTGCTAATCAATTGCTCAATGACCGCCTGCAAGAGTTTATCTCTGCAAACCCTGACCTTCGCCTGGATGTGCGCGTGAAGGCTTTGTCCGGTGAAGGTGGGATGCTCGAATCGCTGGTGGCTGCCAATGTGGCGGCCCCATCAGCAGTGCCTGACCTGGTCTTGCTTCCTCGATCTTTGCTTGAATCAGCTACTTTGAAGGGATTGCTTTTCCCGTATGATGGCCTGAGCAGCTTGATGGATGACCCTAACTGGTATGATTACGCCAAGCAGCAAGCCCAGATACAATCCAGCACCTATGGCATCCCATTCGCGGGAGACGCACTTGCCCTGGTCTATCAGCCGGCATTTACCGAAACACTGACCAACAACCTGGAGGATTTACTATCATTAGGCGAACCATTGCTTTACCCGGCCGCTGATCCACAGGCACTCTTTACCATCAGTTTGTACCTGGCTCAGGGAGGCCAGCTGCAAGATGACCAGGGGCATCCCAGGCTGGATATGGATACGCTGATCAGTATCTTTGAATTTTATAAGCAAGCAAGCGAGGCAGGGATGATGCCAACCTGGTTGGCACAATATGCCAACGACACCCAGGTTTGGAATGCCTTTCTAAGCAGCCCTTATCACATGGCGATCACCTGGGTGTCCACATACCTGAGCCATCAGCGTACCACGCCTGATGAACTGGCATTGGCCAGGCTGCCGATGATGAGCAATGTTCCTTTTACCCTGGCAACCGGATGGAGCTGGGCATTATCCAGTCAGGAGACCTCTCGCAGGCCATTGGCAGTCAGCTTGGCTGAGTACCTGGTGGATAAAGATTTCCTGGCTCAATGGACTTTTACCGCCGGTTACCTGCCTCCCAGGAAAGATGCGGTACAAAACTGGCAGGATGCCCAGCTACGCAGCACAGTCAATCAAATTTCTAGCTCTGCGGCGCTTATCCCACCACTAGATATGCTTTCCAATATTGGGCCTGCCATTGAGCAAGCTTCAGTCAGTCTGCTCAAGGCACAAAGTGATCCCCAAACTGCTGCCCAATCGGTGATCAGCCAGGTCAACCGCCCATGACAGCCGAGATTTGGCCTGATGTGTGCAACTTGACGCATATAAGTTGGGGTGTTATGATGCAAACCACCTTATGAGAACGGCACTTCTGGCACCATATCCAGGAGGGCACTCGGAATTAAAAAAATGGCAAATGATCCGTATCTCGACGAGTACCCGGCTGATGAGGAAGAGGAGCAAGGGTCGAAATTGACGACCTCTGGGGGGAAAACCAGCGAAGAGAGCCGGATGCAATTCATCAAGGGAAGATTAGCTCAAGCAGGCCTGGGTACTACAGTGTATCGCCTGGGGACAGCATTTTTAACCCTGGCTTTAATCCTGTTGGCAGTGGTGGGAATACGTATCTTTTACCTGCATTTCCAGCAAACCGAAAGCAACCCGCCCAAGGTAGCTGCCCTCGCCGCTGAAGCAGCCACTACCACCCCCACCACCATACCTGCAGAACTGCCATCCTTCATCTCTGACAAAACAGGTTACGAGCAGGGTATTTTCCGTTTGACATTGTTGCACACAACAATTCCCTCCCGCCCGCGCACCGAGATCATCACCTATACCATCCAAGCTGGCGATACCATATTCGGCATCGCTGAGATGTTCGGCCTGAAACCTGAGACGATTTTATGGGGTAACTATTACACTCTGACGGATGATCCTCATAATATCCGCCCGGGAGTGGTATTAAACATCATGCCCACCGACGGTACTTATCACCGTTGGTCAGAGGGCGAGGGGCTGAACGGAGTGGCACATGGCTACGATGTTTCACCAGATGTGATTGTCAACTGGCCCGGCAACCACCTCGACCCTGCCACCCTGGGTGATTACTCACATCCCAACATCGAGCCGGGCATGATGCTGTTCGTCCCGAGCGGTCATCGCGATTTCGTCACCTGGAGCGCGCCGCGCATCTCGCGCGAGAACCCAGGCGTGGCAAAGATTCTAGGCCCCGGCTTTTGCGGCACTATCGTGGATGGAGCTGTTGGTACGGGCTCCTTCATCTGGCCGGCAAACAACCACTGGCTGTCTGGTTATGATTATTCACCTTCCACCAACCACTTCGGTATCGATATCGCCGGGGGGATGGGTGATGCTATTTACGCTGCTGATAACGGTGTGATCGTATATGCGGGTTGGAATGATTGGGGCTATGGCAACGTGATTGTAATTGACCATGGCAATGGCTGGCAGACTCTCTATGCGCACCTCAGCGCGTTGAATGTGGGTTGTGGGTATAGTGTATACCAGGGGGATGTAATCGGTGCTTTTGGCAGCACAGGTAATTCTTCGGGACCTCACCTGCACTTTGAGATGCTCAATGAGAGTTATGGCAAGGTGAACCCCTGGAACTTTCTACCATAAGTGAGAAGAAAACCGCTTAGGACCCAATGGACACGAAGGGTCTTACTGTTTGTAAGTCCTTCGTTTTTTTATGCTCATTACATTCCATGTTCACGGGCATGCTGGCGGTACTGGCAATAAGCACAATTTTCGCTGGCAGGGGGTGGCTCGGGCATCTCGAGCAATTGCAGCACCTGGTCGATGAAATGTAGGAAACCATCTTCATAATAAGGGACCTCCAGCCAGGTGGAGGTGAAGTGAAAGCTGATTTGTTCGGTGGTAGCGTTTAGTGTGGCGTGAGGTGCCTCCACCAGCAAGCCCAAGCGGGAAATGGGCTTGGGGTCGAGCTTCCCTGGGGCAGGATGCTCGAGGGCATAGGCGTAGGCATGCAGTTGCCGGCTGTAAAATGGTACCTGGGAAGGTTTGGGTTCGGAGGTTTTAAAGTCTACCACACCGTATGTGCCATCCTCAAAGGAGATCATTGCGTCTAGCCGGCCCTTTACGAAGCAGCTTAGTTGATGGCCAGGCAATTTAAGCGGCACAGATTCAATCCACTTCTCCGACACGCTGATTTGACCATGAGGCAGGGAAGGATCGATTTCAGAGGCAAGGCGCCCGGCGAAATGGGCTTTCATCAGGCGGTCGATGGCGCCGAAGACGGAGGGGAAAGGTGCGGCCGGCCGATTGATGTTGTGCATGTACTTTAGATAAAAACAGCGCGAGCATTCGTCCCATAAAAAGGTCAAATCAGACGGGCTAAGCTTGATAGGGGTGGTGGGCATAATTTATTCCTTCTGTATTGCATGGTGGGTCACATTGTACTGCAGGTTTATTAAGCGTCACGCTCAGGTCTTTAGATTCGGGGAAAAATACTATGAGAGCTGCATAAAACCTGCTTTATATTGCGTTGAAGACGACTGTGCCACGTTTGATCACCGTTTGTACCAGGTTTGTGGCAAAACGGTATCCAAGGTGGCGGTAATCCGAAATGTTCAGGATGAGGATGTCAGCTTGCTTACCCGGCTCAAGTGATCCTATTCGATCGGCGCGTTGGATGGCAGCAGCCGCGTTCAGGGTGGAGGCAACAATGGCCTGGGCAGGGGTCAGGCGCAGGTAGCGGCAGGCGAGGGCAATAGTGAACTGCATATTCCCACCCCAGGCAGTACCCGGATTGAGATCGGTAGCCAGCGCCAGCAATCCACCTGCCTCCAGAATGGCTCGGGCAGGTGTGTATTCTCTTTCTGCCAGACCAAATGGCGTGCAGGGTAATGCCACCGCCACCGTATTGGAATGCGCTAGGGCAGCGATATCCGTCTGTGATGTTTTAACCAGGTGATCGGCTGATATGGCGCCCAGCCCGGTGGCCAGGCTTGCACCTCCCAGGTTATCGAATTCGTCAGCATGGATTTTAAGAGGAAACCCCAGCGACTTGGCTTTTTCCAGGATACAGCGCGATTGTTTCAGGCTGAAAGCACCGGTTTCGCAGAAAACATCCACGAAAGGCAACGGGCGGGTAGGAAGATGGCTGGTCCACCAATCGTGGACTTTTGGAAGCATCTCGGAGCACAGGTGGGATGTATAACCATCTGGGTCATCTTTGAATTCCGGCGGGATGGCATGCGCGCCTAGGAAAGTGGGAGCAATCTCGAGTGGACCTTCGGCGTCCAGTAGCACCAAGGCCTGCAACATGCGCAGCTCAGTTTCTATTTGCAGCCCGTAACCAGATTTGCCTTCTGCGGTGGTGGTGCCATGGACGAGCATATCATGCAAGCGCGGCCGGGTTTCATCTAATAACTTATCGAGGGAGGCATGGCGGGTGGCATGTACGGTGGAGAGAATGCCCCCTCCGGCAGCCAGAATCTCGAGGTATGTCCTGCCCTCTAGGCGCATCTCGAACTCGGCGGCCCTGTCACCAGCCCAAAGCAGGTGAGTGTGCGGATCGACAAAGCCAGGCATGACCACGCGACCACCGGCATCCAGGAGGTGTTCGCCAGGATGGGCAGTGAGCAGCGCTGATGATGGCCCAACTTCGATGATATTACCCTCCTTAACGAATACAGCGCCGTTGGTGATCAATCCTAAATTACCAAGGTTCTGTCCATATTGGGGTGTACCTGCGACGGTGAGTAATTGTGAGGCAGAATGGATGAGCATAGTTACCTTCAGGAAAATTTCGAGTGATGTCTGAGCAGCATTTTACAAGTATTATAGTATGGCTTTGAAAGACAAGAAATATTGATATCTATCCCTGCCAAGTGTATTCAGAATCGTTGAGCTTGTATTGACATTGCTTACCATGTCTCGCAAGTACGAATATTCCATTCGGGCAATTGGGTTATTGGTGGTGGGATATGCAGCGGCAATATTCAGCCTGAGATTAGATGGTCTGCTGGGAGCTGGACCGTTATATTTATTCGTCATTCCGGTTGTAGCCCTCATCTTTGCCTTGAAAAGATTACCGGCTATCACTATAGGTTCTTTTTCTGCTGCTTTCACCAAAGCCTCCAATATTCTGGATGGACCTGGTTAAAAAAAACACCCCCAAAAGGGGGAAAACCTGTGGGCGGAATAGGACTCGAACCTACGGCCTTCGCGATGTCAACGCGATGCTCTAACCAACTGAGCTATCCGCCCGCGAGCAGCCATTATACCATAGCGGTGGTAAAACACGAACAAACCCCAGGAAGGATGATTTTTTTCCCTGCTTGTCTGACAAGGTTGTCTAGTCATCAAGAAATGATAAAATCACTCTAAGATTCGTGCTCGCAGTTATAGAAATTTCCTTGTCAGGAGTTCCCCGCATGAACGAAGAGCTGTTCACTAAATTTGAGGCGCTAACCTTTGATGATGTGTTGATCGTGCCGGGTTATGCGGAAGTATTGCCCGACCAGACGGCTGTTAGCAGCTTACTTACCCCAGGCATCCGCCTGAATATTCCATTGGTCTCTGCAGCCATGGATACCGTGACCGAGGCAAGGCTGGCGATCGCCTTGGCACGTGAGGGCGGCATCGGTATCATCCACCGTAACCTGCCACCTCACACCCAGGCCTCCGAAGTGGATAAAGTCAAGCGCAGTCAGTCGGGAATGATCGTTGAGCCGGTGACGTTGCATCCCGATGCCATGCTGCGAGATGCGGAAGAGCTCATGTCCACTTATCACATCAGCGGAGTGCCCATTGTGGATGATATTGGCAGGTTGATGGGTATCCTCACCAACCGTGATATTCGCTTCATCGAAGAAGCAGACTATAACTTGCCGGTGAAGCAGTTCATGACACCCCAGCCGCTGGTGACTGCCAGGGTGGGAATCAGCCTGGAAGATGCCAAACAACTGCTGCAAAAACACAAGATTGAGAAGCTGCCGCTGGTGGATGAAACGGGCGTGGTTAAAGGGCTGATCACGGTGAAAGATATCCAGAAGGCGCGCGATTTCCCCAACGCGGCTAAGGATGCACAAGGGCGCCTTCTGGTTGGGGCGGCAGTGGGTGTGGGCGCAGATCTGGAAGAACGCCTTGAACAGCTGGTGCACGAGCAGGTGGATGTGGTGGTTGTGGATACCGCTCACGGGCATTCGGTGGGAGTAGTGAGAGCAGTGAAGCGCATCCACCACCACTGGCCAGAACTGCCAGTGATTGCTGGGAATGTGGTCACTGCTGAAGGGGTGGAAGAGCTGGTGAGGGCTGGTGCGAATGGCATCAAGATTGGCGTAGGCGCCGGGTCCATCTGCACCACGCGGGTGATCTCTGGGGCAGGCATGCCACAAGTATCGGCGATTTATGAATGCACGCGATTGGCTCGCAAACATGGCATCCCCACCATTGCCGATGGTGGCATCAAGTACAGTGGGGATATCGTAAAAGCCATCGTGGCAGGTGCCGATTCGGTTATGCTGGGCAGTCTGCTGGCAGGGCTGGATGAAAGTCCGGGAGAAGTGGTGTTATTCGAGGGTCGGCGCTTCAAGGAATACCGCGGCATGGGTAGCCTTGCGGCTATGCAGGGTTTCGGCAAGGACCGTTATAGCAGCGCCATGGGCGGCAGTGGCAAATTGGTGCCTGAAGGTATCGAGGGGCGTGTTCCCTACAAGGGCAGCATGCATGATTACATCTACCAGCTTGTGGGAGGCTTACGCTCCGGGATGGGCTATGCCGGTGCAGCTAACCTGGAAGAGTTGCATACCAAAGTAAAGCTGGTGCGCATCACTAATGCCGGGCTGGTTGAGAGCCACCCCCACGATGTGATCATCACCAAGGAAGCGCCCAATTACCAGGTGAACCCGGAGGGATAATCGAGCAGTAGGTATAAAGTGTTAAAAATAGACCCAACGATCGTTGGGCTTAAGCCTGTTCCAGGTGGAGTAGATTATTATACGGGTCTAAAAAGTCAAACCACTTTTGATTATCAAAATCATTAATTTAATTCATCCTCTACGCCCTTTTGTAGTATTCAGATCGACAGCATCGCGAATGAGCGCCTTTAGTGCGGCCTCATCTACCATATCTTCTTCGTGGAAGTCGATAGCACGCACTGTTTTACTATCCAGGCGTATATTAAAGAGCACATTCGGGTCCTTCATTTGGGCGCCTTTGGGGAAGGTCAGCCTTACGGCATTTTTGAGAATATTCCCAATGCAGATGTTTCCATCATGATACCAAACAGGGACTCCCAATGGTTCGGATGGTTTTTTCCACTTGATCATTTCAACTACGCCTGGGTCGGCTTCTCTGATCAAAGCACGTAAATGTACCAGCTTTGCCCCGCGCCAGTCGTCTGACTTTTTGATGATTTCATCAATCTGTTGAGATGCTGATTTTTCATTCAAGCTAGTGTTGCTGCTTGCTTTCATATTCGGCTCACCGTTTCCTTCATAAATTTGTAGCCCCCTGGATCATCTAACAACTATTCTCTATACAGGCAGGATACTCCTTTAGCTAGTCACTGTCAAGGAGATAATTATGGTCTAATTGCACATAATAAATATATAGAATTCACGATAATCTTCAGTATCCAGGTTAATTAGATTAAGCTTTTCAGCTTTGGCTCTTTGTGGTTAAATTGGCGGATGACCCCGGCAAAGCGCCTGGAACGAGATTTTTTCAACCGCAACACCTTGCAGGTGACTCGCGAGCTGTTGGGGGCCCGGTTGGTGCGCCTTGAGCAAGGCGCGCGCACTGCCGGGATCATCGTTGAGACTGAGGCATATCGTGGCGAAGATGACCTCGGTTGCCATGCGCACGTGGGTTATACCCCGCGCACGCGCGTGCTTTACGGCCCTCCCGGGCACGCCTATGTTTACTTTACCTACGGCAATTATTGGATGCTTAATTTCGTGGCCGAGCGGGAGGGTTTCCCGGCTGCCATCCTCATCCGGGCAATCTTGCCCACTGAAGGGCTCGAGCGTATTGCTGCCCGTAGGGCTGGGCGGCCGCCAAAGCAGTGGACGGATGGCCCGGGTAAAATCTGTATCGCCCTGGCAATCAACAAAGCTCAAAATGAAGCTGACCTGTGCGCCCCCCAGGCCGAGCTGTTCGTCGAATATGGTGATGAAATCCCCGATTCAGACGTGACGATTGGCCCGCGTGTGGGTTTAAATAATGTACCAGAGCCGTGGAAAAGCATTCCGTGGCGTTTCCTGGCCAGGTACGAGAACAGGTAACTCCCTTTTATTACGTAACTTCGCATTAAAGGAGCTGTACATGTCTTTTACTCGATCCTATCAATCGGTGGTGCTGGTTAAGCAGGTGCCCGATACGCGCAATGTGAGCGGCAATGTGATGACCGCAGACGGGACGATGAATCGCAGTGCCCTGCCGGCCATCTTCAACCCTGAAGATTTGAATGCTCTTGAGATGGCCCTCTCTATCAAAGACCAGTATGGCGGTAGTGTGACCGTGTTGTCCATGGGCCCTTTTCAGGCAGCGGAGGTGTTGCGCCAAGCCCTGTTCCGGGGCGCAGACCGGGTTGTGCTGCTCTCTGACCGTAAATTTGCCGGCGCTGACACCCAGGCAACCTCCTATGTCCTCAAGTGTGCTATCGACAAGCTGGGAGAATATGATTTCGTGTTTTGTGGCCAGCAGGCGATCGATGGGGATACCGCCCAGGTGGGACCGCAGGTGGCGGAAAAGCTGGGCATCCCGCAGATTACCTATGCTGAAGCAATCATCGATTTACTAGAGGGTGAAATTGTCGTTCGCCGTGCCTTCGATCTGGGCACTGAGCTTGTACGCTGCCAGCTGCCCTGCCTGCTCACTGTGGTATCCACGGCCAACAAGCCTCGACCGCCATCTGCAAGGAAGAGAATCGAATTCAAGATGGCAGCTATCCCCCATGAATATCCCAGGCTGCTCAATCAATGGGTTGAATTTCGAGATGAACAAGCATTGGCGAAATACCTGGAGCAAAGGAAGTTGAATATCGAGGTGTGGGGTGCAGCAGACTTAGACATTATTGAAACTAACTTGGGGCTGGCGGGCTCGCCAACCCAGGTCTATAAAGTCAACTATGTGGTACTTGAAACCACCGACAGCAAGGATATCCAGCCCACGCCGGAGGGAATACAGGCATTGATTACCGAGCTGGTCCAGGAATACATCGTAGGATAGAGGGCAAGCAGATGAGTGACCAGCGTAACGTTTGGATTTTTATTGAGCAGGAAGAGCACCAGATTGCCGGTGTCAGCCTGGAGCTGCTCTCGAAAGGCAGCGAGATTGCCCATCGACTGGGTAGCCAGGTGTGGGCGGTGTTGTGCGGCTGGCAGGTTGAAGACCTGGTAGAGCAGGTGATTTGGCACGGGGCAGACCGGGTGATGTTGGCTGAGCACCCCGAGCTGCAGGTGTACCGCACACTAACTTACTGCCGCGCTATCATCCAGGTGGTTCAGGCATCGAAACCGTATATTTTCCTGATGGGTGCCACGCCTGTCGGCCGCGACCTTGCACCACGCATTGCCAGCGCCCTTAAAGTGGGCCTCACAGCAGACTGCACCGACTTGCTGATCGGCGATTACACTTCAAAGAAAGATAACACGGTTTATAAAGATCTGCTTTACCAAGTGCGCCCGGCCTTTGGCGGCAACATCATTGCCACCATTGTCAATCCCAAAACAAGGCCGCAAATGGCCACAGTTCGCGAAGGGGTGATGCGGTGTAATCAGCCCGACTACACCCACCAGGGCGTGGTTGAAAAAGTGGATGTGGCTTTCGAGTCGGGTGATTTTGCCCTGCAAGTGCTGAGCCGTGAGCTGCGTGAGCCCACCGTTAAGCTGATGGATTCCCCGGTGATTGTGGCTGCCGGAGCAGGTGTGGATAGCCGGGAAGAGTTCGAGCTGGTGCGCGAGCTGGCGAGCTTGCTGGGCGGAGAAGTAGGCGCCTCGCGTGCTGCGGTGGATGCCGGCTTCATCTCCCGCGAGCACCAGGTGGGTCAGACAGGCAGCACGGTGAGGCCACGTCTTTACATCGCTGCCGGCATCTCGGGTGCCATCCAGCACCTGGCGGGCATGGACCAGTCAAACAAGATCATCGCCATCAACATCGACCCACATGCGCCTATCTTCCAGATCGCGAATTATAGGATTGTGGGTGATGTTGCCGAGGTGCTGCCGCTGTTGATCAAGTCACTGCGTGAAAAAGCTAAATAATGATGGAGAGCCAATGAGCGATAACTTTTTCCTGGATAACACCGACCTGCGATTTCGCCTGGAACGGCTCGAGCTGCAAGAAGTACTTGAGATCAAAGAGAAGGGTTTCCAATACAACCAGGATTATCCGGCTGCCCCGCGTCATTATGATGACGCCAGGGAAAACTACCGCCTGCTATTAGAAGTATTGGGAGAGATCAGTGCCAGGGTGATTGCACCCCACGCCTCCGAAGCCGACCTGGAAGGTGTGCATTTTAAGGATGGACAGGTGACTTATGCTTCAGCTATCCAGGAAGACCTGCTGGCGCTCAAACAAGCCGGTCTGATGGGAGCCATGCTGCCCTGGGAATATGGCGGCTTGAATTTGCCCGAATCGATCTTCCAGATGATGGTGGAGATCGTTTCACGTGCCGATGCAGCCCTGATGACGGTATTTGGATTGCAGGAGATCTCAGCTGCCATCAATGAATATGGCACACCGGAGATGAAAGAACGCCTGCTTAGGCGCTTCAGCCAGCAGGGGGCCTCGGGAGCGATGGTGCTCACCGAGCCAGACGCCGGCTCTGACCTGAGCGCGGTGCACACCAGGGCAACTTTCGACGAAGCCAGCGGGAAGTGGTATCTGGATGGGGTCAAACGATTCGCCACCAACGGCTGTGCAGATATCCAGCTGGTGTTGGCGCGCAGTGAAGCCGGCTCAACGGATGCCCGGGGGTTGAGTTTGTTCGTGGTGGAGCGCGATGAGAGCGTGCGCATCCGACGTATCGAGAACAAGCTGGGCATCCACGCCTCGCCCACATGTGAGGTGCAGTACCAGCATACGCCAGCCGAGCTCTTGGGCAAGCGGCGATACGGTCTGCTGCGTTACGCCATGGCACTGATGAACGGAGCGCGGCTGGCGGTAGGCGCCCAGGCGATTGGAATTGCCGAGGCAGCCTACCGGGAGGCATATACCTACGCCACCCAACGCCGGCAGTTCAACCAGCCCATCTGTGAGATACCACCTGTAAGGCGCATGCTGGCTTCCATGCGGGGAGAGATTGAGGCAGCTCGGGCGCTGACCGCTGAAACGGCGCGTTGGGTGGATCTTACCAAGGTGTATGAACAGCTCGCTGAAGCCAGCCCGACGCCTGACCCTACCCTGCGCCAACAGATCAAGCAAACTTCCAGCCTGGCAGAAACATTGACACCCCTCACCAAGTATTATGCTTCCGAGATGGGTAACCGCGTGTGTAACCAGGCAATGCAGATCCACGGTGGGGTGGGCTACATGCGCGAGTTCAACGTGGAAAGGCACTTTCGCGATGAGCGCGTGACCAATATCTATGAGGGTACAAGCCAACTGCAAATTGTGGCTGCTTTGGGCAAGCTACTGGGTCATGCCCTGGACGGGTTGCTGGATGAGTGGGCAGCGCAGGATTATGGCGAAGAGTTGGCGGACCTTAAGAAAAAGCTGTCTGAAGAAACCGCACTGTTCAAGGTAGCAGCTGATACTCTCAAGGAACAGGACCGCCAGGTAATCGACTATTACGCTTCCGACCTGGCGGATATGGCTGTGTACCTGGTCAATTCCTGGCTTGTGCTGCAGGATGGGAGGGTTTCAGAGAGGAAACGGGATCTGGCGCGTTTTTACATCAACGAACAACTTCCGCATATCCAGTACGCCAAGCAGGCACTGATGGCATCAGGTGAGCTCCACATCGAGGCGAAAAGTTCGATTTATAGCATTGAATAATATCGCTAGTGTTACGGGTGAGCACTCACAAGGAGAATGGGGTACAATACAAAGAGTGCATCCCGGCAGTTAGGATACCTGGCATAGGAGGATAAATGTTCCGCAAGAGAGCTGAACCTGCCGCAACCGTACCTGCTTCGCAGCCTGCTGAGGTTGCCCTGGATCGCATCACCTCGGTGCTTAGTGCGGGCCTTAGTTGGAAAGGTAACCTTGGAGGCAGCGGTGGGGTGCGCATCGAAGGCACTTTTGAAGGGGATATTGCCATGCGCGGTCTGCTGGTGGTGGGCGAAACGGGACGTGTGACTTGCCAGAAATTGCGCGCCAACACGGTGGTCGTGGCAGGGGCAGTCAAAGGAGATATCACCGCTGAACGCCTGGAGATCCGCTCCACAGGCAAAGTGTGGGGTAACGTGGTCACCGAGACGTTTTCTACTGAGGAAGGGGCTTTCCTGCGTGGCCAAATCACCATGGAAGACAAAGTGGAGATTGAGCCTGGCAGCCAGGAGGAGAGCGTTTCACAGAGCCAACCAATTGAGGAAAGATAGAGTTTATTACGTATTCATAAAGGGATAACAGGGGAAATTTATAAAAATGATCCCGATTAAAGACACCATCCACACTAAGAGATTCCCGATCATCAACTGGCTATTAGTGATTGCAAATGTTCTTGTATTTATATTGATTGAGCTGCCACTTGGGCAAGCTGCGCTGGACCGTTTTTTCTTTACCTATGGCATGACCCCCAACCAGTGTGCGGCGCCCATTTTGAGTAGCTTTAACGGTAGCACAGCACTCAGCGAGAGCACGCTGATCCATGGATGCACTATTCCGCTGTTCACTTCCATGTTTATCCACGGTAGCTGGCTTCACATCATCGGGAATATGTGGGTGCTGATCATCTTTGGAGACAATGTCGAAGACCGCATGGGCTCATTGGGATATCTGCTCTTCTACATGGTTTGCGGTGTGGTTAGCGGGCTCACCCAGGCATTCATCAACCCTACCTCAACAATTCCGGCTATCGGCGCCAGCGGTGCCATTGCCGGGGTGCTGGCAGCCTACTTGCTGTTGTTCCCGCGCTCTAAAGTGGTTACCTTGGTGCCCATTTTCATCATTCCGTGGTTTATGAATATCCCGGCGTTGATTTTTATTGTTATCTGGTTCCTGCTACAATTCTTCAGCGGGCTCGCTACCCTGGGAGGAGTCACTTCTGGAGGGGTGGCATATTGGGCTCACGTGGGAGGCTTTATCTGCGGCTTATTGCTGGTGTGGCTGTTTGGCGGCAGGCTGCGCAGGCGACCCCAGCCATACCCGAATGAGTATTATCCATGGTAAGGCATGCCTCAAATTAAAAGCTCAGGTATCACATAGAAAAATTAATTTCAGCGATCTGAAACTGACTCACATTATTGCTTGGGGGTTGGATGGAGTCCAGAAATGACCTATATTCTCGGGATTTCCCTTTTTTTATCATCATGTTGGTGCTTTCACCTATCGTGAAGCAAAGGATGATCGGAATTACTCGATTTTGCCCCTTAAAAGCCATCGAAACCTAGCGCGGCACTCGCCTAATTGTCATGATCCAACGCGAAGAGACCCTGGCTTTCCTTGGTTTTCCTCTGGCGCGATATATCGACATCCATGATTCTGAGCAAGCGCTGCGGGTTATCAAATTGACGGACCCAGGCGTGCTCATTGACTTGATTTTGCATACATCGGGTGGCTTGGTGCTGGCCACCGAGCAGATTGCCCAGGGTGTGTGTCGTTACCCTGGCAAGGTAACCGTGTTTGTGCCACATTACGCCATGTCAGATGGCACATTGCTCGCCCTGGCCGCTGATGAGATTGTGATGGATGAAACTGCCGTTTTGGGACCTGTGGACCCCCAATTGGGACAATGACCAGCGAGCTCAATCTTGAAGGTTGTGGAACAAAAACCAGCCGATGACGTGGATGATGAGACATTGATCATGGCGGATATTGCCCACAAGGCGGTGGGGCAGCTCCGCAGCCTGATCATCACGATTCTCAGCCATGGGCAGATGGATTGCGATACAGCCGAAAGCTTGGCCGATTTACTATCCAGCGGCGTGTGGACGCATGATTAGCCCATCAGTGTGGGCGACGCGAGACAAAAGGGCTTGCTGGTGAATACCTCAGTACCCCAGGAGATTTCCCAGCTAATGAACCTGTTCCCGCAAGCGGGGCATGGCTGGCCCTCAGCGCTGTACATCCCTGTTCCATACCCCATCCACCGGCGGGGAAGCGGGCAGGATTCCCAGGAAAGCAAGGAATT
>CAYLPS010000044.1:0-25481 GCA_964385625.1 uncultured Anaerolineaceae bacterium
GTCTTAATGGATTGTTTATCGATCAACTTCTGCAAGGTGATCAGGCCATTTAGCAGGGCTTGAGGGGTGGGCGGGCATCCGGCAACGTACACGTCCACAGGTACATATTCATCGACCCCTGAAACGACATTGTAACCTTCTTTAAATGGGCCTCCACCCGATGCACAGGAACCCATTGCCAGCACATATTTAGGCTCAGGCATCTGGTTATAGAGCCTGACGATTTGCGGAATCATCTTCTTGGTGACCGTTCCTGCCACGATCATCAAATCTGCCTGGCGAGGGCTTGGTCGCATGATTTCCATGCCAAAACGGCTAAAATCAAAGCGGCTGGTGGCCGTGCATATCATCTCGATCGCACAACATGCCAGCCCAAACATCATCGGCCAGATGGACGAGCGCCGTCCCCAATTGTAGATTTTATCCAGCGTGGTGATGGATACCTGGCTTTGCATCTCAGGTGGTATTTCGTAGCCGGGATTGTTCAAGTCAAAGCTCATAGGGTTGTTCTCCTCAACTCAATTAACAGATCAGAACCATTATACCTTTATCTCCTCAAGTGTCAATTGATATACGCAAATATATATTTGCATTTATTGGGTTTTTTGATATACTTGGAACCAACCAAGCGATGAATGCCCGGCAAAAAATCTTGAATTACCTGCTGGAACGGCAGAGCGCAACTGTCGATGAGCTTGCGCGGGTTTTTCATGTAACACCAGCCAATATCCGCCATCATTTGTCTATCTTAACCGCTCAGGGCAGCGTCACGGCGATCGGTCAGAAACCCGCGCCCTATCGCGGCAGGCCATCTCAAATTTTCAGCTGTAAGATGAAAATGCAAGATAACTTTCTACCCCTGGTGGAAACCCTTCTTACCTATATCCTGGACAGGGCTAGCGAGGGCAGTAATGTGCATCAGCTAAAAATGATCGCTGGTCAAATGGTGGCAAAATTTTCTCCCGACACGGCCAACCCTACCCGCCGATTATACTCATCCGTACATATACTCAATCAAATGAATTACCAGGCGCACTGGGAAGCTCATTTTGAAAATCCGCGCATAATTCTGGGGCATTGCCCTTATTTCTCCCTCCTCAAGTCACGCCCCGAAATATGCCAGATGGATGCATATATACTCGAAGAGCTATTGGGTGCGCCTGTAAAGCAGGTTGAAAAATTGTCGGCTAACGAAAAATACATCCCGGAGTGTGTGTTTTTAATCCAGCGCCCCTCTTGGTCATGACCTTTCCTTTACATCACCAGCTTGATAATATATAATATATAATATATATTATTAACAGGCGATAGATTCCACGCTTCGAGCGATGATTTAAACATGGATAGTGATAATTCCCAACCGGATACCGGAGAACCTTTGCGGAGACGCTCATTAACCGATGAGGTTTATGATAACTTGTCTGGCAAAATCATCGCGGGAAAATACACCTCCGGTGATTGGCTCCGCCAGGAGGACATTTCCACCTTGCTGGGTGTAAGTCAAACCCCGGTTAGAGAAGCATTAGATCGCCTGGTGGCTACCGGGTTGGCTGAAAGGGTACCATACCGAGGTGTCAGGGTACCAATCCTTGAAATCAAGGAAATTGTGGATGCATTCCTGCTGCGCTTATTATTGGAAGCTAATGCTGCTCATCGGGCAGCTGGATTAGTCCGTCCTGAAGAGATCGAAGCCTTAACTGCATTAGTGGAACAGACTGCCAGCCTGATGAACCTTGAGGACATGGCAAATTTGCGTAAACTGAACAAACAATTCCACACCAGCATTGTCGAGGCAGCCCGCAACGGCTTGCTGAATAAGCTCTATGAAATGACCACCAATGCATTTCCGGATTGGATGTTATACGAATACATGTTCAGGCATCCAGAGCTATTACAATCGAGCTTGGTGCGGGAGCTGAATGAGCATAAAGCTATCATTGATGCCCTGGCGTCTCATAATGCTCGTAATGCTTCACTCGAGGTTGCCAACCACATTAAAAACCAGTGGAACGATCTAAAATCGATTCTGGAAATTCCAGACCAGTTGGTCCAGGATTGCGAAGCACAAATCAACACCAACTTCCCGATTGGGTAAATCTAGCAATTATAAGGAGAGAAAAATGCGAACCGAAGACCTGTTCAAAGAAATGGCACAAAGTATCACCGATGGTGAATCCGAGAAAGCCGCCGACCTGGCCAGGCAGGCCATCGCCCTGGGTATAGATCCCCTTGAAGCCATCAATAAGGGTTTTGTCAGCGGAGTGAACTTTGTCGGAGACCAGTTCAGCTGCGGACTGATGTACCTGCCCGAGTTGGTGATGGCGGGTGAAGCTATGAAGGCTGCAGTCGCCGTGCTTGAGCCGGAGCTTGCCAAACGTGGTACTGAACGTAAAATGCTCGGAAAGGTGGTTTTGTGCACTGTGGAGGGTGATATCCACGAGATTGGCAAGACCTTGGTTGGAACCATGCTCTCGGCGACGGGTTTCCAGGTCATTGATATGGGAGTTGATGTACCTGTAATGAAAGTGGTTGAAAAAGCCCGTGATGTTAATGCTGATATTGTAGCCATGAGCGCCCTGCTCACCACCACGATGGTACACCAAAGAGACGTGATCGAAGCCCTTGAAGATACTGGTTTACGCAGTAGAGTGAAGGTCATGGTTGGTGGGGCACCGGTGACCCAGGAATGGGTTAAGCAAATTGGTGCTGATGGTTACAGTGAAGATGCCATTGGCGCGGCCCGGTTAGCCAGGCAGCTATTAGGCGTCTGACTCGAAGCAGGTGACTATGACGGCCGGTAAGATCAAATCCATAACTAATCCCAAGCTCAGCCTTGAAATCCTCTCCAAAGAGGAAATCCTTCGCCTGCATACTGCCACCCTGGATGTCATCGAAAATACCGGTATTCGCTTCCCATCAAAATGGGCGCTGGATATCTGGGAAGCCCATGGGGCTCAGGTGGATCGCAATACTTCCATTGTTAAAGTGCCCGGACAGATTATCGAGGATGCACTAAAGCTCGCGCCACCAAAATACAACCTGGCTGCTCGTAACCCGGAACAAGACCTTCCCCTGGATGGTAACCATGTATTCCTGGGTACTGATGGCTGCGGCATCGAAGTGCTGGATATTAACACCGGCAAGCGGCGCACGTCAGTCTGGCAGGATGTGGCTGATATTGCCCGGCTGGCTGATGCGACCGAAGAAATAGCCTTCCATTGGGTCGCAGTATCTGCCCAAGATTTTCCTGCTGAAACCCGCGGCTTGCACGAGCTGCGCGCCATCTGGCAGAACTCAACCAAACACGCTCAAACTGAAAGTATATACAATGAAGTAGAAGCCCGTGCTGCAGTAGAAATGGCTGCTGCCATCGCCGGTAGCAGGCAAACCCTGCGCCAACGACCCATACTCTCAATTATGCAATGCACAGCCCCGCCTCTAGGCCAGGATGGCGGCAGCCTGGATGCCGCCCTGATTGGTGCCGAGGCTGGCCTGCCGGTTGGCTTCATGACCATGGCCGCCTGTCTCACCACCGGCCCTGCCACACTCGCCGGAAACCTTGTGGTGGGCAATGCTGAAGTGATCAGCGCCACTGCCCTCATCCAGCTGGCATTCCCGGGCGCGCCGGTGTTTTATGCTGCCGCTCAAACCGCCTCTGATCTGCGTACGGGCGCTTATACCGGTGGTGGTCCCGAAGATTTTATCTTCGGTGCGGCCCAAAACAAGCTCTCTGATTTTTATGACATTCCTTTGTCGATGGGCTCATTCGCCACCGGCGCCAAGGAGCCTAACTGGCACGCCGGGGTTGAAAACAGCCTGTCCACCGTCCTGGCCAGCCTGGTGATGTCTGATATGTTGCTGGGTGCAGGGTTATTGCATGGCAGCCGCATCTGGTCATATGCTCAAATGCTGATGGATTGCGAGATTTTCTCCATCATCCACAAAGTCATGCAGGGTATCGTAGTGGATGATGAAACCCTGGCGCTAGATGTGATCCACAATGTTGGGCCGGGAGGAAATTTCCTCAGCCAAAAACATACCTTGAAGCACATGAGAGAAATTTTCGTTCCCCAATTTATGGACCGCCGTCCATATAATGTCTGGGAAGAGAAACATGATGATGGTCGTGATTGGGCGCTTGAAAAAGCTCGCAAAATCCTGCAAACCCACCAACCAGAGCCATTGGACCCGGCTATCTCCACAGAGCTAAAGCGCATTATCAATTCCATCCCGGTGAAAAAATGACACTTCAACCTCAAATAACACTGTTGAGCGATGATCTGGTCAAACGCATCCTGGATGAAGCTTTTCAGCTGCTGATCAATCCCGGAATAAGAGTCCAGTCGCCTGATGCCAGGCAGTTATTGGCTGAAGCGGGTGCAAAGGTAGATTCTGATATTGAGGTGGCTCACATCCCAGACCGGCTTGTGTATCAAGCCCTTGAAACGGTTCCCCACCAGTTTCTCCTGTATGACCGCAACGGAAATCCTGCCATCAACTACGGAGGCAATTCGGTCCACTTCGATCCAGGTTCATCGGGGGTGCACATCCTGGATCCAGACACATTGGAGCACAGGCCGTCCTACACGGATGACCTGGTCAGGATCGTAAAACTAACCGAAATGCTGCCTCAGTACGACGCCCAATCCACGGCAGTGATCTGCAATGAGGTCCCCAAGCCGATCAGCGACTTATACCGCCTGTATCTGGTATTGCAATACTCAACCAGGCCCATCGTAACCGGAGCATTTGCCATCCCCACGTTACAAGTGATGCTGGATATGCTGTCGATATTCTCCGGCGGGCGCCAGGCGCTGGCTGAAAAACCTCAAGCGGTGTTTGATGTCTGCCCCTCTCCGCCCCTCATCTGGAGCAACTTTGGCGCACAAAACCTGGTCGATCTGGCCCTGGCAAATGTGCCAGCCCAGATGGTTTCCATGCCACTGGCGGGTGCCACCGCCCCGGTGACCCTGGTCGGTGCGGTGGTGCAGCATACCGCCGAATGCTTGAGTGGCGTCACCATTCACCAGCTGGCCAGCCCTGGTGCTCCTATCGTCTGGGGGGGAGCGCCTGCCATTTTTGATATGCGTAAGGGCACCACGCCGATGGGTGCTGTGGAGACGGCCATGATCGATGTAGCCTACACCCAGATTGGGAAATTCGTCGGATTACCCACCCATACCTACCTGGGTGCTTCCGACGCCAAGCTCATCGATGCCCAGGCTGGCCTGGAAAGCGGGATCAGCGCCATCATCGGGGCACTTGCCGGTGTAAACATGATTTCAGGCGCAGGCATGCTGGATTTCCTGGCCTGTTTCAGCCTGGAGAAATTGGTAATCGATGCCGAGATCATCGCCATGGCCAAGCGCCTGCTATCAGGCATCCACACTCCCACCGAAACCCTGGCTACAGCCATGTTTGAAGGCATTAATTTTAAAGGGGACTTTCTCAAACAAAAGGTCACCCGCGATTTATTCTCAATGGAACAATACCTGCCTTCAAAAGTTTTGGACCGTGACACTATGCGTGGCTGGCACCAGGATGGCAGCTTAGACAGCCTGGCACGCGCTAGAGAGCAGGTTAAGCAGCTCCTGGGCCAGTACGAAATGCCTGCATTAGCTCGGGATAAGCTGGAAGAGCTTCATAGGTTAGTGGCTTATCAGGCCAGGCAAGTTGGCATGAGCTCTTTACCCGAACTTAACCGTTAGCCTGTTATTTATTTATGTATTACTATCTCGGTAAAGCTCGATGCTCGGCCAGGTCCAGCTCAGCCCGCTTACGAAATTTTTAGTTTTTTATTAATGATCCTGCACAGAGTCCGGGGAGATCCCTATGAATGAGTTGAAGGTCATCACCGATGCAGATGTCGAAGCCATCCACGTGGCCAGCTTGCGCGTGTTGGCGGAGACCGGGGTAATCCTAACCCACCCCCAGGCGCGGGAAATTCTAGCTGCTGCCGGAGCAAGCGTTGAAAACAACAGGGTGCTGCTGCCGGCTGACCTGGTCGAAGGGCAGATCGCTAAATCCGGAGCGAAGGTGAGCATTCGCGGGCGCAATGGACAATTCAAAACACTCGGCGAACAGACGCTTCACTGGCATAACCTGGGTGGGGCGCGTGATATTTATGACCCCGGGTCAGGTATCCATCGCAAGGCCACGCTAAATGACCTGCAGCAGTGCACCCGCTTATTAGATGCCTTGGATGGTGTCACCACCATCACCCCATTTTTTACACCCCAGGACATACCTGGCCACCTCATGTCTCTGGCCATGTACCGCTACGCTATCCCGTACACCACCAAGCCGCTCCAGGGACCGGGCGTTCAGACCGCCCAGGAGGTGCAGTTCGCCATTCGCATGGCCTCGGTCATTGGTCCGCCCAACGAGGTCTTTTCACTGAGTGTCTCGCCGGTCAGCCCGCTGAACTTCCCCAATGATTGTTCTGCCGCCATCCTCGAGATTGCCCGCCAGGGCATCCCTTTCGCCCCCCTGCCCTGCCCCACTGCCGGGACGACCGCCCCATTTTCCATTGCCGGCTCGCTGACGCAGCAGAACTGTGAAGTATTAGCCGCTATTGTGCTGGCCCAGCTGGTGAACCCGCGTTTACCTATCGTCTACTGTGGGCGATTGGCGATGATGGAGCCACGAACGGGAATATCCGTCTGGGGTGGCGTTGAGCTTGGCCTGGCCTCGGCAGCTACGGTACAGGTTGGCCACCGCTATGGCCTGCCAGTCAATGTGTATGGTTTTTCTACCAATTCACACATATTGGATATCCAGAACGGCTTCGAGCGTTCGCTCAATGCCCTGATCCCTGCACTGGCTGGCGCGGATGAGCTGTCAGGTATTGGAGAGATGGAAGCGGGCGTGATGGGATCCTTCGCCCAAATCGTTTGTGATCATGAGATCGCAGCGAGTGTCAGGCGTGTCTTGCATGGTTTTAGGGTTGACCAGGATGCCCTGGCTGTAGATATCATTGCCACCGCCATGCGCGGCAGTCATAACTTCTTGGGCCAGAAGCACACCATGCGGTACCTGCGCGCCGGTGAGGTGCTGCTCACCAACCTGGCCGAACGCGGCACCTGGGACACTTGGGAATCAGGTGGTCGGGCCAGCATGGCTGAACGCGCCCAGGCAGAAGCTGAACGAATTCTCCAGCATCACCAGGTCTCACCCCTCACCCCTGACCAGGAAAATGAATTAGACTCCATCATGGAAGAAGCAGATCATACAATAAGAAGGCGTAAATATGAAAGAGATTGATATATTGAAACGAGCAAATGAGTTACACGATAAATTAGTTGATTACCGTCACGATTTTCATATGCACCCCGAAGTCGGCTTTAATGAGTTACGCACCTCTGCTAAAGTGGCCGAAGTGCTAACCTCCCTCGGTTGCCGGGTACGGCGAAATGTTGGCAAAACCGGTGTGGTGGCAGAGCTTGGCCAGGGCTCGCCCATCGTGGCCATCCGTGCAGATATGGATGCGCTCCCACTGCAGGAGGAGAATAAGACTGCCTATGCCTCTCAAAATCCGGGGGTGATGCATGCCTGCGGGCATGATGCCCACACCGCCATCCTGCTCGGGGTGGCCGAGTTGCTCTCGAATGAAGGACAACTTCCAGGCACGGTGCGTTTCTTGTTCCAGCCGGCGGAAGAAGTGGCCGATGCAGATGGTTTCAGCGGCGCGCAGCGCATGGTCCAGGATGGCGCCATGCAAGGCGGCGTGGGTATGACGCTGGCCCTGCATGTTTCTGCCCATATCCCAGTAGGGCAAATCTCCGTTGAAGCCGGGCCTGCTTCGGGTGGGGTTGATTCATTCCGCGCTGCTATCCTGGGGATGGGTGGTCACGGCGCTAGGCCGCATGAGACGGTTGATCCCATTTTCCTTGCCGCGTATGTAATTTTAGCGTTGAACGGCATTGTTTCCCGCCGGCTCAATCCTTATGACCCGGCAGTGGTCAGCATTGGCTCCATCCATGCCGGTAAAGCCGATAATGTCATCCCCGACCAGGTGGATATTGCGGGTACGATCCGATATATGCAGCCCGAGGTCCAGAAACAAATCCACGCCGAAATTAAAAAAGCCTTCGAGGTAACCAGATCGCTGGGTGGCAATTACACGCTGACATTTGAGATTGGCACGCCTCCCATGATCAATGATCCGAAAGTGGTGGACCTGATCAAGCAGGTTGCAACGGATCTCATCGGTCAGGAGAATATCGTGGCTCCCCTCAAAGGCTTGGGAGCGGAGGATTTCGGCTGTTTCTCAGAGCTGGCCCCAGGTGCGATGTTTTCACTGGGTAGCAAGCTTGAAGGTGATGAGAGAGAGCACCATAACTCAAGGTTTGATGTCAATGATGGCTGCCTGCCAATCGGTGTTGCCATTCTAACCGAAACTGCCTTGCGCTATTTACGTGAGGGCAGCCTCTAGTATCTCTGCTATTTAATAGTGCTTTAGTGGTATGCCTTACTCAACCGTAACGGATTTTGCCAGGTTTCTGGGTTGGTCCACGTCCAGGCCGCGCTTGGCGGCAATATGATAGGCTAATAGCTGTAAAGGGATTACTGTGACCACCGGGCTCAGGAGCCAGGGTGTATCCGGGACCCACAGCACGTGATCCACCAGCGATGGGATGGTCTCATCCCCATCGGTAGCCACTGCGATCACCGTTCCGCCGCGCGCCTTGGCCTGCTCGACCTGGCTGATCATCTTCTCATACCATGGATCATGGGGTGCCAGCACCACCACCGGCATTTCCCGGTCGATCAGTGCAATCGGCCCGTGCTTCATCTCACCAGCCGGGTATCCTTCCGCGTGAATATAGGAGATTTCCTTGAGCTTCAGCGCACCCTCATAGGCAATGGGCATGTTGATCCCTCGGCCCAGGTACAGGCAGCTGCGTGTCTCCTTGAGCGCCTCTGCCACCGCTTCCACATCCTTTTGACGGTCCAGGCACTTCCCCACCAGGTCTGGGATGCTGATCAAGTTCCCCAGGTAAACCTGCCGTGCCCGATCCTCCAAATCCCCGCGCAAATCAGCCAAGTAGATGGCCAGCATGTACAGGTCCACGATTGGGGCAGTGAAAGCCTTTGTGGAGGCCACCCCAATTTCCGGTCCCGCTTGCATGGAGATAAAACCATCGGCTATGCGCATTGCCTGCGTGCCTATTGCATTAACAATAGACCACAGCGTCGCCCCTTTCCTGCGCCCCTCCTCCATGGCTGCCAACGTGTCGGCAGTCTCCCCGCTCTGGCTGATGGCCAGCACAACACTGCTCGCGTCAATAATCGGGTCACCATAGCGGAATTCTGAGGCGATCTCCATCTGGGTGGGTATGTGGGCAATCCGCTCGATCAGAATCTTGCCAATCATCGCCGCATGCGAGGCTGTCCCACAGGCGGTGATAACAATCTTTTGAATTTGCCTGGCCTTATCTTCAGATAGGTTTAGCTCGTTCAGTCGGATCCTGCGCCGCTCAAAATCGATCCGCCCCGCAATCGTATCGGTTAGCGAGCGCACCTGCTCGTTGATTTCCTTGTACATGAAGTGCCGGTATTCGCCTTTTTCAGCGGATATCGGATCCCAGGCTACGGTCTGTGGCGTGAATTTCACCGGTGCGCCCTCTATTGTCTGGATGACCAGGCCTTCTCTCGTTACGATCCCCACCTGGCGGGATTCCAGGAATACCACCTTGCGGGTGTGCTCGAGGATGGCAGGCAGGTCGGAGGCGATGAACATCTCATAATTGCCAAAACCGATCACCACCCCACCCGCGTTACCGATGCGCGCCGCGACAATCTTATCAGGCTCCAGTGCTGACATCAACACGATGGCATGCGCCCCCTTGAGTCGGCGCATGGCTTGGTGAGCAGCCTCCACGAGGCCGACGCCCGTTGATGCATAGCGTTCAACGAGCTGTACGATGACTTCCGTATCGGTATCGGAGTTAAACACCACCCCCTCCGCCAGCAACTCGTCGCGCAGCTCGAGATAATTTTCCACGATGCCATTATGCACCACCACCACGTTACCGCTCATGCCAAGGTGCGGGTGGGCGTTGCGCGCGCTTGGCTCACCGTGGGTTGCCCACCGCGTGTGGCCAATCCCAACTTGCCCTGCAACGGGAATTTCAGACACTAACTCCGCTAGTTTAGCCAGTTTCCCCACATCCCTGCGGATTTCGATGTGGCTGTTTTGAATCACTGCCAATCCGGCCGAATCATAGCCGCGGTATTCAAGTCGCTTCAACCCATTCAAGATGATCGGAGTGGCGTTCTGAAAGCCAATATAGCCAACGATTCCGCACATAGAACCTTCCTTATAATACTACAAGGTATGGATGCATTTTGCAGGCCATACCCTGTAGTATTGGGAGTTAATCGACGGGTTTCTGCTCGGCTTGCTCGATTTTCGCCCAGGTATCACGCAGCGGCACAATCCGGTTAAACACGAGCTTTCCATCACAAGAATCCTGATCGACGCTGAAGTATCCTTCACGCTCAAACTGGAAGCGCCTCCCCACAGCAGCCGAGAGAAGGCCGGCCTCGGCTTTACAATGCTCCATCACCTTGAGTGAATTCGGGTTGAGATAATCCAAGAAGTCGGACCCCTCTTCCAGGTTATTCAGATCCGCTCTGGTAAACAGGCGGTCATATAACCTGGCTTCCACGTCAATGGCATCATGGGCTGAGACCCAGTGCAGGGTGCCCTGCACCTTGCGCCCATCGGGGGCATAGCCGCCACGCGTGGCAGGATCGTACGTGCAACGCAGCTCGGTGATCTCTCCTGAAACTGGATCTTTGGTCACCTCCACGCACCTGATGAAGTACCCGTAGCGCAATCTCACTTCCCTGCCCGGTGCCAACCGAAAATACTTTTTCGGCGGTTCTTCTCTGAAATCATCCCGGTCAATGTAGATTTCCCTCGAAAATGTGATCCTGCGCGTGCCTGCGGATGGGTCTTCGGGGTTATTGATTGCCTCCAGCTCTTCCACCATCCTATCAGGGTAATTATCAATGATTACTTTCAAGGGATGTAAAACCACCATCACCCTGGGAGCATTCCGGTTGAGATCGTCTCGTAATAATGCCTCCAGCAGTGCGATATCAACCAGGTTGTTATGGTGTGGCACCCCCACCGCTTCTAAAAATCGCAGGATAACTTCGGGTGGGTAACCCCGCCTGCGCATGGCCGATAGTGTTGGCATGCGTGGGTCATCCCAGCCGCGCACATAGCCATCCTTCACCAACCTGAGCAACATCCTCTTGCTCATCACCGTATAGCTCAAGTTGAACCTGCCGAATTCAATCTGGCGAGGGTGGTAAATTTCTAACTCATCCAGGAACCAATCATAGAGCGGCCGGTGATCTTCGTACTCTAATGAGCACAATGAGTGCGTGATTCCTTCTATAGAATCACTCTGGCCGTGGGCGAAATCATACATTGGGTATATGCACCATTGATCTCCTGTGCGGTGGTGACTGGCGTGCAGGATGCGGTACATCACCGGGTCACGCATGTTCATATTCCCGGCTGCCATATCAATTTTAGCTCGCAGCACGCGCGCCCCATCTGGGAATTCCCCCGCCTTCATGCGCTCGAACAGTTCCAGGTTCTCCTCCACAGAACGATCGCGATATGGGCTGTTTTTCCCGGACTCGGTCAGCGTGCCGCGATACACCCTGATCTCATCGGCGCTTAAATCATCCACGTAAGCTTTGCCCTTTTTGATCAGCTGGATGGCAAATTCATACAACTTCTCAAAATAATCCGAGGCATAGAACAGCCTGTCCTCCCAATCATAACCCAGCCAGTGGATATCCTCCTGGATCGATTCCACGTATTCCACGTCCTCTTTCACCGGGTTGGTATCATCGAAACGCAGGTTGCACTTCCCTCCGAATACGCGCGCCATGCTGAAATTCAGGTTGAAAGCCATGGCATGCCCGATGTGCAGGTAACCATTCGGCTCGGGAGGGAAGCGTGTGTGCACTTTGGCAAATCGGCCAGATTTCAGGTCGGCCTGGATGGCTTCACGGATGAAGTTGGTGGAAACGCTTGCTGTGGTCTCGGTCATTTCGTCCTCCTGGATTATCAAAACACCCCGTGTCAATCGGGGTGTTTGTAGCAGGCTGGGGGCAAAGGATTCGAACCTCTACATACAGATCCAGAGTCTGCTGTCCTACCGTTAGACGAGCCCCCAGGGAATAACAGCCAAAATTTTACCATGCCCATTCACCGCCGTCCAGTCTATTATCAGCATTACGCTGAAGTGCTCATCCTTTCGAGCATTTCCGCTGCAGATTTTATCCGCTCGAGGACCTTTTCTTTTCCAATTACCTCCATGCATTCGAAGATCGGCGGGCTGTTTTTCTGGCCGGTCACTGCGTTCCTGATCATGGCGAACACCTGGCCGGCTTTAATCCCCGCTTGTTGGGCGAGGTTACGTAATGGGAGCTCGGCGGTTTCTTGGTCGATAGCCGGTAAATCTCTCAAAAGTTTGTATATCTCACGCACAATCCTGGCTGATTGTGCAGAGCTGAGATTTTCTCCAACCAGATCAGCAGGGTTGGGCGTAATATCTTCCTTGAATAAAAATCCGGCCACCGTAACCACATCATCCAGCGTCACCAGGCGGGGTTGGATGAACGGGACAGATCGATACAGCTTGTCTTCGTCCAGCTTCAAACCTGCCTTCAATATAAATGGTGCCAGGCGATGCGCCAGGTCTTCCTGGCTCATGTGGCGGATGTGCAGGCCGTTGAAATAGTCGAACTTGGCAAAGTTGATCGCAGCCGGTGATGGGTTCAGGTGCTCCAGGCTGAACTTCTCGATCAGGTCCTGCATGGTCAGGTATTCGGTATGGTCATCATAGCTCCAGCCCATTAATGCGATCCAGTTAACCACCGCTTCGGGAATATATCCCAGGTCTTCCAGGTCTTTGATGAAGATCGAATATCCATCCAGGCTGGCTTGGTGCGTGTCCCGCTTGCTCATTTTGCCTTTACCGCTGGGTTTTAGAAAGACCGAGAGGTGCACCCACTCCGGTTCCTGCCAGCCAAACGCCCGGATGATCAGCACGTGCAGCGGGAATGTGGATAGCCATTCAGAACCGCGAAAGACGTGCGTGATGCCCATCAGGTGGTCGTCCACCATGGCCGCCAGGTGATACAGCGCCAGGCCATCCGATCTTACGATGACGTGGTCATCGATGGCTGAATTCTCCACCGTGATGTCTCCGCGTAGCACATCATGGGCAGTCACCGAACCGCCTTCGGGCACCTTGAACCGCACCACGTGCCTCTCTCCCGCGGCTACTCGTTTCTGGGCTTCACCCGGGTCCAGGCGCCGGCACAGCCCATCGTAGCGTGGGTTTTCCTTGCGCCACAATTGCTCCTTTCGTACCTGCTCCAATCGTTCTGGGGTGCAGAAGCAATAGTAAGCATGCCCCCTATCGATCAGTATTTGGGCGTATTCCTGGTAAATATCCCTGCGCTGGGTCTGGTAATAAGGCCCGTGAGGCCCGCCCACCTCAGGGCCTTCGTCCCACTCGATGCCCAGCCAGTGCAGGCTGTCCATCAGCTCCCTTTCAGCCCCAGGCACATAGCGTTTCAGGTCGGTATCTTCGATGCGCAGGATGAACTTGCCCCCTGTCTGCCTTGCCAGCAAGTAATTGTAGAGCGCGGTTCGCCCGCTGGCAATATGGGTGTGCCCGGTGGGTGAAGGGGCGAAACGTACACAAACAGGGTTCATAGGATTCATTATTTTACTCCCAGCTGCAATGAAGCGGGTTGATCAGGGGTAGGATAATCTCTAAATTATAACTAAAACTCGAGGGCTTTATGGCGCAAAATCACGCTTTCCACCAATCCCACCCCAAGTAACAGGGAGAGCAGCGAGCTCCCCCCATAACTGATGAAGGGTAAGGGTAACCCCGTGGCGGGCAGCAATTTGAGATTAACGCCAATATTGACGAACCCCTGGAAGGCCAATAACATCGCCACCCCATAGCAGATCAAAGCCCCGAACGTGTCGCGCGCCAGGCGTGAGGCGCGTAAGCAGCGATATATGATGAATAAGAGCAGCAACATAATGATTACACTGCCCACGAAGCCGAACTCTTCCGCACTGGCGGAGAAAATAAAGTCTGACCAGCGGATCTTCAAGAAACGCAGGTGAACTTGGGTACCCTGGTTGTAACCTTTCCCAAATAAGCCACCAGAACCGATGCTGATCAAGGCCTGGTTGATATTATACGTCTCACCCTGGGTGGCGTTCGGATCAGAGATAATGAAATTCAAGATTCTCTGTTTCTGGTAATCAGCCAGGAAGGGGAAAGCGATAAAGGGTAGCACTAATCCACCTAGCCCAAAGAATAACAAATATCTAAGTTTCAACCCGCTCGCCCACAACAGGCTAAACCAGATGGCTAAGATCACCAGCGAGGTGCTCAGGTTGGGCTGAAGGATGATCCACACCACGATGCCCAGGGTATATAGCAGGCTGCGACCAATCCAGCTTAGCTGGGCAATCTTATCGATGTTGCGGGCGAAGAAATCCGCCAACACCAGGATCACCACGATTTTTGCCAATTCAGATGGTTGTATCAAGATGACGCCTGTATCGAACCAGCGTGCCGAGCCATATATGGCCCGGCCTGCAATGGTGATCGCCCCCAGGAAAATGGCGGTCACAATATACATCGGTCGGCTGATGGAGGCCCATAAATGGTAATCAATGGCAGCCACCACGAAAATGACCACGAAACCCAGGATAGCAAAAATCAGCTGCCGTTGGACGATATTCGTCCTCTCCAGCTCAATATTACCAGCCACTGCCGAGCGGATCATGGTGATGCCAAAGATGGTCATCAACACCACTGCCCCCAGTAACCAGAAATCAAAATGCCGCCAGTTCGTTTGTGTCATTCGCTCTCACAAAGAATAGCCGTCAACCATTCTATAAATACGTATCAAAGCATCCATCTCAGTCTACATCTCAATAATTTCTACTGCGCTCGCACCCTGCCATTCGCAACCCAATCCTTTAGGGGCTCACCGTGCCATCGGCAGATTTTATCTCAAAATACGCTTCCAGCACCCTGCGGACGATGGGACCGGCCACTGTTGAGCCTTCGCTACCATTATAAACAAATGCCACCACGGCGATCTCGGGGTTTTCGTACGGTGCAAATGCCACCGTCCAGGCATGCGAAGGCCAATATTCCCCTGGAATGCACAGGTTATTAGCCTTGGCAAATTCGTCACAGTATTCTGCGGTGCCGGTCTTTCCGGCCGCGGCGATGCTCACGTTCTGGAATTCACTTTTAAGCGTCCCTTCCGTCACCGCCAGGCGCATCCCCTGGCGGATTTCATCGAAAACCCATGGCTGCACCGTCTTCATTTCGCCGGTAGGCTGGCAACCACGGATGGTATTCTCCTCAAAAACCTGAATCACCGGGTCGGTGGTCAAATCCCAGCGCATACGCGGCATAAACGGTTGGATCACTTTTCCCTGGCTATCCAGCACCTGGTAGAGTAAAGTTGGCGCCATCAGCTTCCCACCATTGGCCACCGTTGCTGCAGACATTAAAACTTGAAGCGGCGAAGCCAGGTCATATCCCTGCCCAACGCTGGAGATATAGGTATCTCCGGTAGACCAGCTTTCGCCCTGGTTAATGCGTTTCCAGGTAGGATCGGGGATTAAGCCCGAGGCCACATCAGGCAGCTCGATCTCAGGCGTCTTGTAGCCACTGGGTAGGCCCGCATATCCATCCGGCAGGTCACCATAGCCAAGCGCCCGGGCATAGGTACCCAGGCGGCAGATTCCCAGCCCGGGATTAACCTCGTCCTGATAGCCACCGCCCACCTTGTAAAAATATACGTTGCTCGAATTGGCGATGGCGTGCAGGAAATCCAGCTGGCCAAACCCTTCGGGGCGGGTCCTGTAGATCCAATCCACAAAGTCGCGGGGTGATCCGGGGTCATTTTCATAAAAACGCTCTGTAACGGTTATTTTCCCGGGAGTTTTTAGCACCTCATCAGGGGTGACGATCCCTTCATTCAATCCTCCGGTGGCGGTCACCAGTTTGAACACCGATCCTGCCGGTAGCTCTGCCCCCACCGCGATATTCAATAACGGATTGCGCTTATCCGCCAACAGTTGTTCATAATAATAAGATGGGATGACCCGCGCCATGCGGTTATTCTCATAAGTTGGGTAATTCACCAATGCCAGGATCTCACCAGTGGTTGGGTTCATGGCGATCACCGCCCCGCTGGTCATGCGCTCTTCGCCGAACGACTGGTTCCAATCGTTGATTTCATCGATCAAGATTGACTGTACTGCCTGCTGTAAGCGTGTATCAATCGTCAACACAATGCTGGAGCCGGGTACTGGTGCTGCGGGTGGCACCAGGTCACCCAGCACCTCCCCGGCGATATCCCATTCAACCACGCGCTGGCCATTCACCCCACCCAGCAGGTTTTGAAAGGAAAGCTCGGCCCCTGCGTACCCCACCTTATCGCGGTTGGGGATGAAACCCAAGGAGCGATAATAATCCTCCTCTGAGGCCGGAATCGGTCCCAGGAAGCCCACCACCGAAGCAGTGAGCGAGCCGGTGGGATAATCTCGTACCGGCACCACATCCACCGTCACTCCCGGCCAGTGGGATGTATTTTCCTGCACTGCCATGGCAATTTCCTGCTTTACATCGCAGGCGACCTTAACCGGCTCGTACGGCGCTGTAGTCTCCCCATACAGGACGATCTCAGTGATGCCGTGGTCGGAGGTGCAAGGCACATAGGGATCGACTGCAGGATCGACGGTACCTCGGTTGACCGGCACTCCGGTAAGATCAGATAGCTGGCGATAGATATTTTGTATCTCGCCTTCGTCATCCGGCAGGTAAGCTGGGGTGATTACAACATTAAATGAAGGGATATTCCTGGCCAACACATAGCCATTTCGGTCGTAGATCATGCCCCGCGTCGCCGGTAAATTGATCTCATGCGTGCGGTTATCATCAGCCTTCGCCAGCCACTCGGAGTATTGTAGGATTTGTAAATTAAATAATCGTCCGACATAGATCAGGAATGCGGTGATGAGGATGGCTCCTAAAACCACAATCCGCCATGTGGAGACCATATTCTTTAATGCTGCTGAGCTCTTCATACTTCCAGCTCCAGTGGGTAAAGCCAGCTTGATAGATCGTGCATGATCGAAAATACTGGTATAGCCAGGATCAGGTTCAACAATAAGCTGGGTAAAAGGATCAGGTTGATCACACTCAGGTAGTCCATAGATACTCCGCTGAGTAATCTTGCAATAAAGGAAATGAGCAGTACGACTAGCGTTCCGATGAATGTTGCAGCCAGCATGGCTAAAAAAGGTGCCTTCCAGACCCGTTTTTTTAACAGCCTGGTGATTCCCACGCAGATCAAATATCCCGCAATATATACTCCAAATGGCAGGGCTGAATAGAGGCTGGCGAATAGCCCACCCATCAGGCACCATTGCCATGCAGTATCCACCCGATCCTGCAACGCCCAGGCGATCACTATTAACATGATCAGATCTGCCGTGCCATTCAGCAATGGCATGCTACTGACAATCGTGCTTTGGATGATGATGATAATCCCAAAAAGGATCAGGCCGAGAATAATTTTCATGCTGATTTTTTTATGGTACAGTCGAGCTTGGGATTAGTGGTGATATATCTACCGGCTGAAAATTGGTGATAATCAAGATGATCTCAAGCTGCGAAAAATCAACTGCCGGCTGAATGCTTGCAGTCTGGAATAATTCAGAGGCTTCACTTTTAACCGTAACCACCTGCCCAATCACGATATTTGCAGGGTAATTGCCACCCAGGCCTGAGGTCATCACCAGGTCACCGGCTTGGATCGAGGCATCCTGGCGGATCATATCCAGCTGGATTTCGCCGGTAATCTGTCCGTTCAGTACCGCCTCTACGCCTGATTTCTCCAGGATTACGTTGATGCTCGATCCTGGGTCATTAATGAGCTGCACCCTGGCTGCACCGGCTGTGACTGCCGCGATGCTGCCCACCAGGCCCTGGTCGGTGATCACCGGCATGCCCTTCCGTAATCCATCATCAGAGCCCTTGTTAATAATCACATAATGCATGAACGGGCTCACATCGCGAGAAATCACAGAAGCGGCAGTATATTGGTTCTCCACATGCTTGCGTTCATAATCGACCAATGTCGACAATAACTGGGCCTCGGTAACCTGCTGTTGTAGCTCGATGATTTGAGTCTGCAAGCGTGAATTTTCTGCCTCTAGCGCCGCATTCTTTTGCTGCAAAGTGGTCACATCATCGGGTTGTGTGATCAAACTCTGCACTGCCTGGTAGCGTTTCGCAAGCCAGGTTTGGGCAGAAACAATTGGGTTGATCACCACCCTTGATACGGGGGTCAGGTAGCCGCCCAAGGCTAGGCCGACGATACCAAGGGCAAGTAAAACAAATACAAAAATTTGTGTGAAGTGTGAGGAATTGGGAATTTTCACTTTAAATCCGCTAATTTGGTGGAAAGCCAGGAGAGCGTTGCGATTACCGGAGCACTTCCATGATCATCCAAATTGGCTGTGTCGGCCATCACCTGAGCGTTCGAGGCTGGCTAATAAATGGTGCAGATGATCATAATCTTCTAGCACCGATCCAGCTCCCCTGGCAACGCAGCTCATCGGGTCCTCTGCCACCCACACCCGGATTTTTAATTCATCGGTCAATCTTCTGTCTAAACCCTGCAATAAACCACCACCTCCTGAAAGGCATATTCCTACATCCATCAGGTCTGCTATGATTTCTGGAGGGGTTTCATCCATTGCGTCTTTCACCGTATCGATGATTGTATTAACCGATGTAGATATTGCCTCACGAATCTCAACTGAGGATACTTCCACGCTCTCTGGCAAGCCGTTTACCAGGTTCCGCCCACGCATGACCACGGTTTTTTCCTCTGGCAAATGTGTTGCCGAACCAATCCCGATTTTAGCCTTCTCGGCGATACGCTCACCGATCAATAGATTATATTTATTGCGCATGTATTGCACGATATCCTGGTCCATCTCATCACCAGCCACCCTCAACGAGCGCGAAATCACCACCCCGCCCATCGAAATCACGGCCACCTCAGAAGTTCCACCACCGATATCCACGATCATGCTACCTCGTATCTCATTGACCGGTAAACCTGCCCCTAATGCAGCTGCCATGGGCTCTTCGATTAAGCCCGTTTCACGTGCCCCCGCTGACATGGCTGCATCATATACTGCCCGTTTTTCCACTTCAGTTGCGCCGGATGGGATGCCCACCACCACTCGAGGTCTCGGTACGGGCACAATACTCTGCTGGTGAGCTTTCTCGATGAAATACTCAAGCATTGCCTGGGTAATCTCGAACTCCGAGATCACTCCATCGCGTAAGGGCCTCACCGCGATGACATTGGGTGGGGTGCGGCCCATCATTTCTTTCGCTTCAGCCCCAATCGCCAGTGGGATACGGCTGCGTTTATCAATCGCTACCCAGGAGGGCTCATTGATGACAATGCCCTTTCCACGCACGTTTACCAGGGTATTTGCTGTACCCAGGTCAATGCCGATGTCGAGTGAGAAAAAACCTAATAGCCAATTTAGGGGATTAAACGCCACTCTCAGCTCCTGGACGATATTTGACTAGGGGCGTGCATCTGGGCGATTTCAAATACAGGACGCATTATACCATCACGCATCTAGATAATAGGTATGATAGGGATTGGCGCATGGGTTGCCCCAAGCGATGTGCATGGCGCGTGATGTCAGGTCAATTACCAATGCGTTCAGCGTTTTCTCGCGATCCAACGGATCCATTTCATCTTCGTGATGGTTGCATATTGAATTAGGAAAATTGATATGGTCGCGCTGGATGGATTGTAGTGATTTGATCGTGTGTTGGGTTGAGGCTCGCAATAGCCGGTTGGCTCTAAAGTAGCGCACGCGTGTGGAAACCAGCTCATCCGGCTCGTACTCAATCACGCGCAAATTCGGATCCAGGTAGTGGTTGGTGTGCACCATATATCCATCCTCCGCATACAGGATGGCAAACTTACGCGCCGATACTTCCACACTGTAAATTTCGCTACTTTCATGGGCCAGCAGGTGGTTATATCCGGCAGCCCGGTGTGGGATGAGCGTTTGCCGAATAGCCTCTCCCGGAGTTTTTGCCGATAAGGCTGCCCGTGATACCACTATCCGCGGTATACCAATACGATAATCAGTGGGATAAACCGAATCGCAGCATTGGGCAATGCCGTAAGCATTGAAGCCAATATTGGGGAGCAGCGCCCCATAGGTCATGGCTAAAAACGGCGGTTCGTCATTGGGTTCTGCGTGAATCAGGTACACATCCGGCTCATCATCTGGCAGCCAATCCTCGTTGTGCGCCAACAGCACGTGTCCGTCCGAGGTGTTGGTCTCACTGACTGCCATGCTGGTGCACTTGCTTAGGTGCAACGCATCCATGGCGACAGCCTCGAGGGCATTCACCACTCCCACATCATTGAAATCAACATTGGCACCCTCCGACAGGCCAACCAGCTCATCCACGTATTCAGGATAAAACTCCTGGGAAAACGGGATATATTTGCGCGCCTGCATCCGTGCACCCTCCCAATCTAATTCGAGGGTTTCATAGGTCGTTTCAATCAATTGGCGAGTGTTTTCCAAATTGTGATGGATTTGTTCTTTGCATGCTTCCCCAATCTGTCGGCCAATTTCTTTGTGTGTGCCCTTCACTTTGATAATCGGGACCGGATCAGCATGAATGCGATGACTTGGAATATTAATCTCAGGTTTCATAGGACACTTATTCTATCTGGAGTGTTAAGTGATCAGATATATATTTTGATGCTTTCAATTAATATCAGGCGTGCTATCAATTTTAATGGATAACAGCCGTTTTATGGAATGTGAAAAGTATAGCATATAATCAGCACTTTTTCGCCACACGGAAGCCTGGATAGGGTTCCCCTGATAAATATTTTATATGGAGATAAAAATCGAATGGTTGCACTACATCTATAATAGATATTTTTATATGAAGGTGATAATCTGCATACTCATATTTTTCCCGACCTGCACCCCTTGCCAGGAGCGTATTCAGCATTTTCAAGGGATTGTAATGGATCAGCAAAGAAGGACTTTTAACCGCATCGAACAATTCTCTCGATTTTTTTGTTTTGTAGAAGGTGAGGGAACTGGTGATGCTTCTCTAGGGTGTGGAAAAATACTGCAAAGCCACCCTCAAGCGTGTTTCTACTTCCTGAGGTGTATCACGTGGAATGTATTGCAGTGCTGCCTGGGCTTCAACCAGGCTATAACCCAGTGCGGTGAGGGCTGCCAGCACTTCACTGTCCACCTCACTGATCCTGGCGAGCGGCGCCAGGCCTTCACCGGAAGGCACACGGTCCTTTAGATGTAACACGATTTTTTGGGCAGTCTTATTCCCTATGCCCGGCACCCTGTTAAAAACCTCGGCTTGCTCATTAGATACTGCACGGCGAATTGTATCCGGGTTTAGCGTTGAAAGGATGGTGATTGCCAGGCGCGGGCCAATGCCATTGACGCTGTGCAGCAGGTCAAAAATCTCCCGCCCCTCCTTGCTATCAAAACCGCATAACGTCCAGGCATCCTCACGAACAATCAGTCGTGTATAGAGGTACACATTATCTCCCGGCTGCAGGTTATCGCGCAGCCCATTTGGCACCAGTACGTGAAATCCCACGCCATTGACATCCACGATAATGCCATCGGTTTCTTGAGAGACAACATTTCCATGAAGGATGGAGATCATATGCTTCCTCCTCGGTTTATCTTTCCCGGCTCAGACTGATGACCAGCGTGTCGTGATCGCCATAGAGAGGATTCTACCAGCACTTTTTTCCTCAAGGGTTAACTCACCCGATGATAGTTCTCCTGGAAAGCTGCTCATTAACTCCTGGATGGCAAAATGCAGTGAAAGCGCTGAGGCTCTGATTGCATAGGCGGTGATCACCAGGAACAGGGGTCTGGCAGTGAATAACGGCTTGATCTGTTCCAGCAAGAATGGCAGCATCTTTGAAAATTCCCACACTTCGCCCTTCGGCCCCCGGCCGAATTTTGGCGGGTCAAGGATGATCCCATCGTAATGCATCCCACGGCGTACCTCGCGCATTACAAATTTCACTGCATCGTCGACGATCCAGCGGATCGGTTTTTCTTCCAATTGTGAGAGCTGCTGGTTTTCCCTGGCAAATGTGACGCTCTTCTTGGAGGCATCTAAATGGGTCACTTGCGCCCCCGCCTTGGCAGCCGCCAGTGTTGCCAGGCCGGTATATCCGAATAAATTAAGCACCTTTGCTGGCTTGTCATGCGCCTTTATCACATCGTTTATCCAGTCCCAATGCGTGGCCTGTTCGGGGAACACTCCCAGGTGGCGTGAATTGCTTGTGTGTGCCATAAAAATGATCCCCTGGTAACGCATCTTCCAGGTAGGCTCGAGCCTGTTTCTAAATTGCCACTTTCCTCCACTCTCGTCACTGTCGGGCTGGAAGATTGCGTCAGCGGTATCCCATTGCTTCGCAGCTAAAGCAGGCCTCCACAAAGCCTGGTGTTCCGGGCGGATGAACCTGTACTGCCCAAAACGCTCCAATTTTAAGCCATTGCCACTATCCATCAGCTCGTAATCTTCCCAATGTGGTGAGGTAAACAGCTCGATAGCGGGCACAGATTTCAGCCCTTCATTCCGCTTGTGATGGCGTATTTGCTGCGTAAAGGTGGCGTAATTTCATGCTGTGGATGTGGCATATCGCCACCGCCAGCGCATCGGCAGCATCGTCTGGATGGGGGATAACTTTCATGCCCAGGATGGTTTTGACCATTTGTTGCACCTGGTTCTTATCAGCCCCCCCGTAACCGGCAACAGCTTGTTTCACTTCCATGGGCGTGTACTCACCGATCTCCACGTGGTGTTCGGCCATCGCCAGTAATGCAACTCCCCTGGCCTGGCCAACGTGCAAAGCTGTACGCACATTACGTTCAAAAAACAACTTCTCCACGGCGCCAGTATCGGGTTGGTGGAGAAAGAGAAGCTTTTTAATTTGTTGATATAACTGTACCAGGCGTTCTGCTTGAGAGAATTCCGCTTTCGTGCGGATCACCCCATAGTCCAAGACGAATAGACCGCCATCCTGCTCTTCTCGTATAACCCCATAGCCTGTAATCGCCGTCCCCGGGTCTATCCCTAAGGTGATCATCCCGGACTTTCCAGGTTATTCTCCCTCGAGCTTGGCGATGGCTTCGTCGGTGATCGTCAGGTTCGAAAAGACCTCCTGGACATCATCCAGGTCTTCCAATAATTCGATCGTGCGCATCACCTGCACGGTGGCATCTGCATTCAGCTCGATCTCATTTTTCGGTAGCAGTCGCAACGCGGCTTCTTCAGGGGTTATGCCGGCGCTGTGCAGGCTGTCTTTAATCGCCTTGAATGAATCTACTGGCCCAATGATCTCGATCGAACCCTCATCAAAGGTCACGTCGTCTGCCCCCGCCTCCACTGCCAGCTCGAACACCTTGTTTTGGTCCACTCCCTGTGCAGGGATGGAAAAATAGGCCGCCCGGTTGAATTGCCAGCCCACCGACCCGGCTTCCGCCATATTTCCACCATTTCTGGTTAGGGCGTGCCTGATCTCTGCAACCGCCCGGTTGCGGTTATCGGTAACCACTTCAATCATCAAAGCTACGCCATGGTTGGCATAGCCTTCGTAATATATCTGCTCAAGCTCGCCCCCCTCGCGGCTTTCACCTGTGCCGCGTTTGATGGCTCGCTCGATGTTATCTTTAGGCATATTCTGGGCTCGTGCCCGCTCGATGGCCAGCTCCAGGGCAACATTAGTCGACGGGTCTCCACCCCCTTGGCGCGCAGCCAATACGATTTCACGTGCCAGGCGGGTAAATATCTGACCGCGTTTAGCGTCAGCAGCACCCTTCTTGCGCCGGATAGTAGCCCAATGTGAATGACCTGACATAGATTAACTCCTACAACTACCTATGGATAAAACGAATACTTCTCTGAGAGTGCAAATTATACCATGCCTAATCTTTGCCAAGGATATATGCTTCGGTCATCTCGCGGGCCACCTCGTCTTTGAATTGCTTGGGAGGTGTTTTCATGAAATATGAGGATGGTCCTATTAATGGGCCGGCAATCTTTCGATCTAGGGCCAACTTGGCACACCGCACGGCATCGATCACCACCCCGGCAGAATTCGGTGAATCCCACACTTCCAGCTTGGTCTCCAGGTTGAGCGGGACGTTGCCGAAAGTGGTCCCTTCCATGCGCACATAGCACCATTTACGATCCGACAGCCAGGGTACGTAGTCGCTGGGCCCCACGTGGATGTCCGTTTCGGGAAGCGTATAAGGCAGCATGCTGGTCACTGCCCCGGTCTTGGAGATTTTCTTGGATTCCAGCCGCTCTCGCTCCAGCATGTTCAGGAAATCGGTATTGCCGCCGAAATTAAGCTGGTAAGTCCGATCCAGCTTTACCCCACGGTCCACGAACAGGCTGGTGAGCACGCGGTGCAAGATGGTAGCTCCCACCTGGCTCTTGATGTCATCGCCAATGATGGGTAGATTACGCTCCACGAAGCGTTTCGACCAGTATTCCGAGCTTGATATGAACACCGGGATGGCATTCACCAGCGCACACCCGGCTTCCAGGGTCTGCTCTACATACCACTTGGTAGCCATCTCTGAACCAACCGGCAGGTAGTTGATCACCACGTCCGTTTTTGTCTCTTTAAGGATATTAATGATATCAGCGGTCGCTCCTGGTGCCTTCTTCAAGATCTGCGAAAGATATTTCCCCAAACCGTCGTGGGTCATACCCCTTGAAACGGGCACATTCAATTTGGGAACGTCAAAAAACTTATATGTATTGTTTGGGTATGCATAGATCGCCTCGGATAGGTCCTTTCCCACCTTGGTGTCCACCACATCGAAGGCCGCAGTGAATTCAATATCACGGATGTGATACCCTCCCAGGTCCACGTGCATGATCCCAGGAATTTTTTCATCTTCCTTCGCCTCACGGTAAAAATGCACTCCCTGCACCAGGGATGAGGCGCAATTACCCACGCCTATGATAGCTACCCTTACTTTATTATTACTTTCGCTCACTGCGAACCTCCTCGAAGTTAATTACTGGCATTCAAGCAACCAATGATATCATCATTAATACCTTTATGCTCATGTTCAATGAATATCTGTTAACCTCAGCACATGACTCGCTCGTGAATGCGGGCACATGGTGGATGCGTGCACTTGTAAAAGTGAATTGGCTAGATTATAATCATTTACGTTCGGGGCGTGGCTCAGCCCGGCTAGAGCGCACGGTTCGGGTCCGTGAGGTCCCGAGTTCAAATCTCGGCGCCCCGAC
>CAYLPS010000045.1:0-25475 GCA_964385625.1 uncultured Anaerolineaceae bacterium
TGTACATCGCATCGTCCTCCATTACGGGGCTTTCGCACAAGATGCGCCCGCGACAGTGGTGATCAGCCAGGGCTGTAAATAAATCCTGCAGGTTAAGATCTGCCTCTTTTAGAGGAAGATGCTCTTTCTCACCTTTTTCACCGTATCGGATGCCAGACAGGTGGATGTGCAAGTGGTTGAGTGCATCATCTCCCAAAGCATTTGCATACGTCTCGAGAATGCGAGAGAATTCAGCGTAGGTATTGATCGAGCCATCGCCCGGGCGGGCATGCAGATGGGCAAAATCGATGCAGGGTACTATGCCATCCAAGTTTTTAGCCATTTCGAGGGTATCTTCCAGCGAGCCCAGCATGGCGGATTTCCCCATGGTTTCAGGGCGCAAAATCACCGGATTCCCGGCCAACTTCAGCTCATCCAGGCAGCTTTGTAGGCGAGATATGGCGATGGGCAAAACCTCCTCGGGAGGTTTACCAAAGTAGGAGCCCGGGTGAAAGATGATATCGGTTGCACCAGCCAGGTTGCCATAATGGGCGGCATCCATCAAGCGCTGGCGTGATTTGCCCCATTCTTCGTCATCTGCATTGAGATTGATAAAGTAGGGAGCATGGATACTGATCAGCACGTCCTGATCCTGGGCGGTGGAGCGGATGGCAGCGCAGGTCTGCTCGGTAACACGCACCGCCCGCACCCAGCCAAGCTCCAGGGCATCCAGGCCGAGCTCTTTCAATCTCAGGATGGCACCCACACTGCCGCCCGGCTTTTTAGGCGTGGAAATGGGTGAGCCAACTGTTCCAAAGCGGAAGGATTTTGCCATAATTACCTCCGGTCACAGATTAAATATAATAATCGATCAAGAATCGGTTAGGTTTTATGATTTCTCTTACACATCAAAATAATGTTCTGATAACCGCCCATAATGGTGGCCCCAAGACTAAAAACCCGATAATAGCACTGGCGATGGCGGCGATTAATACCGCAGCCGCACCCACGTCTTTGCCCACCTTGGCCAGCTCGAGCTGCTGGTGATTACTGGCCAGGTCAACCACTGCTTCCAAGGCCGTGTTCAAGAATTCAGCAATCCACACCAGGGCAATTGCCAGGAAAATTAACGCCCAGCCTGAAGCGGAAAGGTGTAGTAAAAAAGATAGAATGATCACCGCTATACTCACCACCATATGAATCCAGGCGTTGCGTTGCGTGCGGATGACAAACCACCAGCCGGTAAAAGCATACCGGAAAGCCCTTGTGCGAGATTTGAAAAAACCATCGGGAGGATCTGAGCTGGTCATAATTGAATGGACAGGTTGGTGCCGAGCTTACTTAAGATCTTATCCTGTGCCTCCTGCATCTTTTTCTTTTCTGCAGCGCTGGCATGATCGTACCCCAAGAGATGCAAGGTGCCGTGAACCACCAGTAATTGTAACTCATCCGCCAGCGCATGACCGTGAACGCTAGCCTGTTCTTCGGCACGAGGCAAGGAGATGATCACATCACCCAGGTATATGTCGGATGTATCGGGATCGAATTCTCCCGAAGGAAAGGAAAGCACATCGGTGGGAGCGTTCACCTGGCGGTATTTAAGGTTGAGCTTGCGAATCAGTTCATCATTGCCAATCACGATGGCTAGGTCTCGATGGCCAGTCTTTTGGGTGTATTGAAGGGTCAGTTCGGCAGCCTTCAGCAAGATGGACCGTTCGATGGCAAGGTTTACATTGCGTTTCACATGGATGCTGATCATGGCACCTGGATTACGCACGGCCTGATTTTTCAGTTGGAGGCGAGGCCTCGATGTCAGGCATTTTAGGGGGTGTGTCTGCATCCGGGATGCGGTAGGGAGCTGGCTGTGTCTTAACATCAGCTTCTGAGTGGGGATATTGGATGCGTGGGTGATAAACGCCGCGTAATGTGGAAGTGAAGGACTCGGTGATTACATCCAGGTCTTTCAGGGTTAGCTGGGTATCATCCAGCTCACCAAGCTCGAGCTTATCTTTGACGACGCTCTTAATCATCTCGTGCAGGCTGTTTTCATCCTTGGGCTTTTCAGCGCGCATGCGTGCCTCGCAGGTATCAGCGAGCATCAAGAGCGCAATCTCACGCGAGGTAGGGCGAGGGCCGGGGTAGCGGAACTTATCGATATCCACGTCATCCTTATTCATCCCGGCTATCTCCAGAGCCCGCCCGTATTGGTAGCGGGTGAGCGTGGTGCCGTGGTGCTGGGAGATAAAATCCAGCAGCTGTTTCGGGAGGTGATATTTACGGCCTAATTCCAGGCCATCAGTCACATGCCGGATGATGGTTGAAGCACTGGTTTCTGGATCCAGGTCATTATGCGGGTTAATATTCCCTTGAGGTTGGTTTTCTATGAAGAAGAAGGGGTTGAGCAGCTTGCCAATATCATGGTAAAGGGCTCCCACGCGGGCAAGCATGGCATCGGCGCCAATGGCCTCAGCAGCCTGCTCGACCAGGTTCGCAAGCTGCAGGCTATGCTGGTAGGTGCCTGGAGCATTCCTGAGCAACAATTGCTGTAATGGGTGATCAGGACGCGAAAGCTCAATCAGCTGCAAGCGAGTGGTCTTGCCTAATAATGGCGCAAGATAGTAATGAAATAACAATGCTATGCTGGCGGAGGCAATCCCATTAATGATGGCAGCCAGGACAAGCTGGGCAATGCCATTCCAATCAGTGGCTGGCTCTGTAATGTGGTACACGAACGAAACCAGTGCGCCTGAAATCGCGATGGCTGCGCCTGCCCAAAAGAAAGAAGTAAGCCTTTGGGCTTTTCGCAGGAGAAAAACACCCAACACGCTGGCAAGCAAATAATAAAGGGTGAGGATTTGCGCATCAGGCAAACCGTAAGGCACGAGACACGCTAATGGAATGACTGTAACGATAGCCAGTTCGGTTGAAAACAGCGCAGAGATGGTGAGCGCATAACCCATGACTGGATATACATAGGGTATGACAGTATGGCCAGGGATGAATATACGGGCAACCAACAGGAAGAGCAGGAAAAGGATCACCAGCACGGTCAGTTTCCTGAGGCCTGCGTTGCCAGAAAACAGCTGCACATTGCGGCGTAAATAAAAAATAAAGATCGCTACGCTAAGTGATGTCAATCCCACCGAGCTGAGGATATCCTGCCAGCGATTTTTAGGCTGTGCCAGGCCAAATTGCTGCAGCGCTTCAAAGTCAGTAGGTGTGATCACCATGCCGCTCCGAACAATAATCTCACCGGTGCTGAAGGAGCGGTTAATCGGCACCACATTATCACGCGCCTGCTGGCGAGCAGCTTCGGTGAGCTGCGCATCGTACAGGCTGTTCGGCACCACGAAAGCCCGCACCAGTTCGGCGATGATGGCTGATTGATCGTCTGGGAAAGATAGGCTTACCAGGGTAGGGATCTTTTGATTTACAAGGCTGACCTGGTTATCGCGGATTGGCTCACGCATAACCTGGTCTAACACTGAGGTAGCTTCCTGCGAAACTCCCGACCAGCTCGAAGAGCTCATCGAGAGAATATCGGCGACCGTATCATGGCTCAGCTGGGCATGCTCCAGTGCTGACAGGTCGCTGATCTTTTGTTCTGTGGTTGCGTAACTATCTGCCCGTACATTACTCACGTATGCCAGTGTATTGCGCAGTTGTTCCAGTTGCTGCCGGGCGATACTTGTATCTACAGGAGAATAAATTGGAGGTACAGCAGCCGCATCACTATCCTGCTTGAGTGAGGTCAGGATCTGGCTTTCATAGGTGAGTGCGGTTGGTGCAATAATATTGTAGGGAGCAACATCCCCGATGGCCAGAGGAGTATCGGTTAAGTCTTGCAGGATGGGGGATAAGAGCGCCAGCAAAATAAACCCGCTGAAAAGCAAGAATATCAACCCCAGGAAGAACCCACGCCGGGTAACTTTAAATGCAGGCACTTTTTACTGTAACAGCTTTCGTACTACCTGACTGGCTTGGTCGCCGGTTGCGCGGCCTTGAATTTTCGGCATGAGGATTTTCATGACCTGGCCCATCTCCCGTATTGTGCTCGCACCTGCTTCTGTGATGGCAGCTTTCGCCAGGGATTCCAGCTCTTCTGGTGACAGTGCTGCAGGCAGGTATCCCTGCAGGATACTGATCTCCTGCTCGGCCTGGGAGATTAGCTCGGGACGATTAGCCCGCCTGGCATCCTCAATCGCTTCCCGGCGGGATTTTATCTCTTTCTGGATTACGGCAAGCAGGGAGTTTTCATCCAATTGCGTACCTTTGTCGATCTCAGCAAGCTTAATCGCCGCTAGAGCCATCCGCAGGGTGCTTTTACGCGTTTGCTCACCATGACGCATGGCATCTTGCAAATCTGCTTGGAGTGTAGATTTCAGGTCCATGTAGAATATTTCTATCCAACCTCGATCTTATACTTAAGATGATTAGATTATATCGTAACTTGATTGGATGAGATTATCAATCTATAGTTCGATGGGACCCTTATAAACCATAACTGCTGCTGTTATCCAGCAAGTGGGACGCGGAAACCCGGCAGTCTCATCCAATCATCATGCACAATTAAAGTTGATAACCATGTTTAGCAGGGTCACCTTGATCCTGTTCTAGGCAGCGAGAATCTCACCCTGCAAGACCTCCTGAACCGAACTTGAAACATGAATGTGAAGGATCTGGTTCCAATACGGCGAGGATGCGATGGTGGACACGCGGATGTAATTATCTGAGAATCCGCTCAGCTGCCAGAAGTGGTCATCGATTTGGGAGTTTTTTTCAACCAAAACGGGTAAAACCTTACCGATATGCTCGTTGCGGAAAGCTGTGGCGCTTTGTTGAAGAATATCCCGCACGAGTGTATTTCTATACTTCGCCTCAGTGAAGGGCACCTTACCCGACATTTCGTATGCAGGCGTGCCAGGCCGAGGGGAAAAAGTGAAGACATGACCGCTGGAAAACCCCATTCCAGTAATAAATTCAATACTTTCATCAAATTCATCCTGGCTTTCTCCTGGAAAGCCGGTGATGATATCGGTGCTAATAGCCACACCGGGAATCGCCAGGCGAGCATGGCCGACAAGCTCTGCATATGCTTGGGGTGAATATTTTCTTCCCATGCGTTTCAGCGTGGCTGCGCAGCCTGATTGAAGCGGAAGGTGCAGGTGACGGCACAGGCGGGCATCATGCCACAGATCAAAAAAATCGGGGGTTAAATCCCAGGGCTCAATCGATGAAAGGTGCAGGCGCGGCGTGCAGGTTGTATCCAGGATCGTCCTCAACAGCCAGGACAGGTGTGAAGGCTTGGGAAAATCGTAACCCCACGAACCCAGGTGAACTCCGGTAAGCACGATCTCCTGTGCACCACCATGTAAAGCGGAAGCGATATCGGCCAAAATATCTTCGATGGAGTGGCTGCGCGATGCGCCGCGGGCTAGCCGGGTGATGCAATAGGTGCAGTGATTGTCACAGCCATCCTGGGCCTTGATAAATGCACGCGTGCGTAACCGGGCGCCGGGGATAGGCAGGCGACTGGGGGCTGCGCTGCCGGTCGAGGACAAATCTATACCCAGGACAATTGGTACCAGGTTGTCCTTATCTGAGTTGTCCACCAGTTGGGTGACCCCGGGGAGTGTTAGAACCTGTTGCGGGTTCAGTGTAGCCAGGCATCCTGTAACGATGATCGGCTGAGAGCAGGCTCTATGCGCCTGGCGGATTTTCTGGCGCGAATCAGAAGCTGCTGCCGAGGTTACTGTGCAGGTGTTGATCACGATCAAATCAGCTTCGTGAGGGTCAGCGGTCAGGGTGTGCCCAACGAGTCGAAATTGAGCAGCGTATCTTTCAATCTCAGCCTGGTTCAAGCGACAGCCGACCATATCCAGAAAAACTTTCATCTTGTGGTTAACAACTCCTGGGGGATAAATTGATCATGCTGAATTACCGTACTTTTTGTAGGTTTTAATTTTAGCCGGTGAGCGATAGAGAAGGGTAAGTGGCTGGCACCCAGGCAGATCACGGCCTATAAACGATAAAGTTATCGAATAAGATATCTGTTCCCCCTGCAGTAAAGCTGCCTGCTAGCAAACCAACATTCCCGGTGCTGTAATCCGCGTCGATTTGCTGATCAACCTGCGTATTGTTAACATACAGGGTGAGGGTGGAACCGACACAATCGAAGCGTACGTGGTTGGTGGCAGCGCCAGGGTTTATTGTATTACTCTCAAGCAGAGTATCCTTTCCAATGCCCCGAACACCCTCGGGTGTCATTTTTAAAACGCCATAATAGCCATCGCTGCTAATCACTGCGAAATAAAACCGGGATGCATCTTCATACCGGCAAATGATACCGAAATCATTGTCATCAGGGCCGGCAATCTTGGTGGCATCTACTTCAATACGAGTATCTATAAAATTTTCGTTAGCCGGATTCGCCCAAATGTTGGCATTTGCCGGGTTTACGAATATGCGATATGCACTGTCATAATAGTCTGCACTGCCAGAATCTTCTAAAACCCGGTTCCATTTTTTACTGGCATCTGAAAAATCGTCTGCAAATAGGATCGCATTTTGTGTACCCTGGAAATCGGTGAGAGAACAAGCCAGGCCTGGCAATAATAACAGCAGGAAAAATGATAAAAAGTACCCGGCTTTCTTCAATACTCCTCCTTTGCGATTACGCTACCCAGTATGACATTCTGCCTGTTGAACTTACGCTTGCTGACTCATCCATTTCATCGATAGGTCTGAGAGGTTTGTCGCTCATCACATGTGGTGCCAATCATTCATGGCATTTACCTCTACTTGCATATCCATGGCGCGAAGGTCATCCGGATTGGCACACGAATTGTGATTGGGCATATTCGCCAAGCTACGACAGGCGCTATCGAAGTGATCGGTGGTCATTTTCTTCCTGAAACCTTATCTCAGTTGTTTTCGATGCCAGAAAAGTCATCCGATCACAAGAAATTACTTCCCGAGGCATAAGCGGAGCTCAACCTGAATAATACATTAGTCGAAAAGAACAAGCGCATTAATTTCGATAATAAGATCCTGCTGGTTCTGGTGTGGGATCGATTGTACCATTATATGCTGAACGGGGATAATTCGAATGGAATACAGCAAGGTGATGATTTTATCATGGGAAGTAATACTCGATCATCCTGGAGGCCTGGGCAGCAATCCATGAATTGGGGTCTGAATCTCTGGCCAGGTTGAGCCAATGATAGGCGAGCGTGGGCTCTCCAAGATCGAGGTAAACGGTTCCCAGGCGAAGGTAAGCAGGCAGATTAGCCGGGTTTGATTGCACTGCCTGCAATGCATAACGCTCTGCTGAATGATAGTCTTTAAGGGCTAGCATCACCTGGGTCATCATATCCAGTGAATCAGAGTCGTGTGGAGCCAGGATAATTGCCTGTCGGGCAGCCGGGAGAGCCAGCTCGCGCACCTGGATGTGGTTATCCAAGGCAAACCCAGCCAGCAAGCGATAGAATAACGGATCTTGGGGGGCGAGCTGGATGGCTTGCTGGAATTTTGCCTGGGCTGCTGGCAAGTCACCAGATTTGGATATGATGTTCCCCAGCTCGGAATATAGGTAAGGATCGGAAGGGTCTAATGATATTGCCTGCTCCAGGTAGTTTTGCGCCTGTGCAAAGTCTTGCTGGCGCTCCCAATACAGACCCATGAGGGTATTGGCGAGCACCGAACCCGCATCCAATTGTAAAGCTTGCTGCAATTCAGCCAGCCCGGCATCGGAAGTGGCACCGGTTTCTTCTATGGTCATTTGCTGCCTGGTTTCACCAAGGAAAGCCCATGCGTCGGCATAGCCCGGATCCACTCCAGTGGCTCCTTTGAAGGCTTCGGCAGCAAAAGTCCACTCTCCCATGCTGGCCAGCTGGCGCCCAGAGGTAAGCAGGGTATAGGCAGGCTGCTCGAACAAGCTGGCGGTGCGAATTTTATCGTGCAAAGACTGAGCATTTGAAGCGAGTGACGGGTCGATTTGAGCTGCCTGGGCTAAATATGGCAGGGCATTTAGAGGATTGGTAGCTGCATACAGCAGTCCAACCTGGTAATAGAGGTGGCCGTCGGTTGGATTTAATGCAATTAGTTTCTGATATCCGGCAATTGCTGGAGGATAGTCTTTTTGCTGGAGGTGAAGGCTAACCAAATCCTGGAGCGCAGCCGGGGAATCCTCTCCTTCGCTCGCAGCCTTCCAGGCAGCTTCAGCTTTGGCAAGATTACCGGCTTGTTGGTAGGCCTCGCCCAACAGGATCAGGTCATCGACGGTGAGATGGTTTGTGATTGCCGGAAGTTCAAGGTATCGGATGGTCGTTTGCGATTCACCAGCCTGGAAGGCAAAGCGGGCAGCCTGGACCAATAATTCAGGCCGCCAGGGATAATAATCAACCACGCCAGCAGTGTAGCTTGCAGCACTGTGATAATCACCTGCTGCTGCAGATTGGTAGGCATCAGACTGGAGACGGGTAAGCGCTCGAGGAACTGCACCGATCCCGACCACGGCGACGAAAATGCTTACCACCAGGATGCGAAAATAAACTTGAACAGCAGAAACAGTGTTCACCAGGATTGATTATATTGCAAAAGGATGGCAGATTGGGCTCATTCGCGGTATTAAATAGATATCCGGTTAACTTTTCTCCGGGCAATCCAATTGACTTCCTCATTCGCAATCAAGGGAGAGATGTATAAAAAGTCACGATATGGTTGATCCTGCTTGTAGTCGTTATCGTGGGCATGATTTATAATGATGCATCATACTCTCTCAGGAGGATGCATATGGATTTCGCCTTGACAGACGAGCACCGCATGGTTCAGCAAATGGTGCGTGATTTCGCAACCAAGGAAGTAGCTCCAATCATCAAGGAATTTGATCGTGCCCAGCAAATGGCTCCCTTCATCCTGCCCCGCATGGGCCAGCTGGGTATCCTGGGGATTTGCTTGCCGGTGCGCTATGGGGGACAGGGTATGGATTACATCTCGCTTGGGCTGGCCTGCGAGGAGCTGGAAGCAGTAGACAGCACCCTGCGGGTGGTAATGTCGGTGCATATGGGCCTCAACAGCATGGGTCTGTTGCAGTGGGCGACGGAAGAGCAAAAACAAAAGTTCCTGGTGCCGCAGGCCAAAGGAGAGAAGATCGCTTGCTTCGGATTGACCGAGCCGGGAGCTGGTTCTGATGTGGCGGCGATAAGCAGCACGGCAAAATTGATCGGTGATGAATATGTCCTGAATGGTGAGAAAATGTGGATTTCATTGGCCACCAAAGCGGATCACTGCCTGTGGGTGGGCCGCACCAACAGCAAGGCAGCAGACCCGCATGAAGGCCTGTCTGCCTTCCTGGTGGAGTTGAATCGGCCTGGGGTGACCACTGGTGATATCCATGGTAAGCTGGGTGTAAGGGCAGGCTCAACCGGGTGGATTAATTTCCAGGATGTGCTTTTGCCAGCTGACCAGCGTATTGGCGAGGAAGGAGAAGGATTCAGAATCGCCATGGCGTGCCTGGATAACGGTCGCTATACCGTTGCTTCAGGCGCCACGGGTTTGATCCGCGCCAGCCTGGAAGCGAGTGTCAGGTATGCAAAAGAGCGTAAAGCGTTTGGCAGGCAGATAGCTAGGTTCCAGCTGATACAGGAAAAAATCGCCAACATGGTGCAGTCATATGAAATGGCGCGCCTGTTGTACCTGCGTGCCGGTTGGATGAAAAACCAGGGCGTGCGCAATACGCGGGAAACCTCCCTGGCAAAGTGGTTCGCCACAGATGAGTCTTTTAAAGCAGCTTCAGACGCCATTCAAATCCATGGAGCGTATGGGTACAGTGATGAATATGATGTGGAGCGTTTCCTGCGCAATTCACGTGGGGCGATCATCTACGAAGGCACCAGTGAAATCCACCAGCTTGTGCAGGCTGGATACGCGCTGGGTTTACGGGAAGATACCCCCTTACGCTGCGAACTGCCGGCTTATAATGCTGAGGATTGGCAATAGAGCGATCTTCCAGTTACGCCGTAATGTCCTCGCAGGTTGATTAATAGTATAATTGCATTGGCACCCAGATCAGCAATGACTGGGATGAAGTAGTAGAAAATACAGGTCAATTTTGGCCCCTACCAGAATCTTGAAAGGAGGGTACCATGTCAGATATTCAATCCCCCAATATTATTATTTCCGAAGAACGAAAAAAAATAACCGTTCGCCAGATCCAGGCAATGAAAACGCGCGGCGAACCTATCAGTATGCTGACGGCATATGATTATCCAACTGCCCTGGTGATGGACCAGGCGGGCATGGACATCATCCTGGTGGGTGATTCCCTGGGTATGGTAGAACTGGGCTATGAAAGCACACTGCCTGTGACCATGGACGAGATGATCCACCACTGTAAAGCAGTATCACGCGGTGCTAAATATGCCTTGTTAGTGGGTGACATGCCGTTCCTATCGTACCAGGCTTCCACCAGCGAGGCGGTGCACAATGCAGGTCGCTTTCTGCAGGAAGCCGGGATGAACGCAGTCAAGCTAGAAGGTGGCAATGAAAGGGCAGCGACCGTGGAAGCCATCGTAAGTGCAGGCATCCCAGTGATGGGTCACCTGGGCTTAACGCCGCAAAGCGTTCATAAGCTGGGCGGCTTTCGAACGCAGGGTCGGGATGCTGAAGCAGCTTATAAACTGCTGGAGGATGCCCTGGTGTTGCAGCAAGCAGGTTGCTTCAGCCTGGTGCTTGAATCGATCCCTGGGCGGCTGGCAGAGCTCGTGTCGCGACGGCTTGACATTCCCACCATCGGTATTGGCGCTGGAGTGGGATGTGATGGGCAGGTGCTGGTTGTCCATGACATGCTGGGGTTATTCGAGCGTTTCACTCCCAAATTCGTAAAACGCTATGCCAACCTGGCGGATGTCATGCAGCGCGCCTTTCGTGATTATATCGGGGATGTGAAGGCAAGATCATTCCCTGCTGCACAGCATACCGTTGATATGAAAGATGAAGAGTGGGAGCGCCTGGAGGCAAAGCTTGCTCAGATGGACGTGAGCTTATTATTGCAAAACCAGCCAGTGAGGTGATTGTATGGGCATCCTGGTGGCAGGAACAGGTGCTCTGGCATGTTTGTTCGCTGCCCGTTTAGCTGCTCGAGGGATCAAGGTTACCATGCTGGGCAACTGGCCCGAGGGCCTGGCTGCATTAAGGGATAATGCCCTGTGTGTGCTGGAAATGGATGGTAGCACGCATCGATATGCGGTGGAAGTCATGGATGGGTCCAGCTGCGAAGGCGAGTACCCACATGCATTGGTGCTGGTCAAATCCTGGCAGACAGAGCGCACAGCCAGGCAGCTTGCCCAATGCCTGTCTCTAAATGGGATCGCTCTGACATTACAAAATGGGTTGGGTAACGCTGAAACCCTGAAGAGCACCCTTGGATCCGAACGGGTTGCCATCGGTGTAACCACCGTTGGGGCCCGGATGCTAGAGCCGGGGTATGTGCAGCATACCGGAGATGGAAAGGTGATCCTCGCGGCAACCCCGGGCTTGAATGGTCTGGATGAGCAGTTGGATGAGGCCGGGTTCCAGGTGGAGATGGCTGCTGACTTGCAGTCACTCCAGTGGGGCAAGTTGGTGATCAATGCGGCAATTAACCCGCTCACCGCGCTATTGAGGGTGGAGAATGGCGAGCTGCTGTCACGCCCGGACGCGCGCGAGGTTATGGAAGATACAGCTCGGGAAGCAGCATCGGTGGCTGAAAGCCTGGGAATAGGGCTGCCTTATCCCGATCCACGGGCGGCGGTGGCTGAAGTGGTGCACAATACCGCCTCCAATATCTCATCCATGCTGCAGGATGTGATGCGCGGAACACCTACCGAGATCGATGCGATTAACGGGGCGGTTGCCCGGGCAGGTGAAATTACAGGTGTGCCCACGCCGCTCAACCACCTGCTGTGGCGCCTGGTGAAAGCCCTGGATCAAAAGAAATAGAGGAGGATGAATGAAAGTCGTTGAGTCGCTGGAAGAGCTGCGTCTGGCCCGAGATGGTTTGGTAGAGCCTGTTGGATTGGTGCCGACCATGGGCTTCCTGCACGATGGGCATTTGTCACTGGTAAGGCGGGCACGCAGCGAGTGTTCAAGCGTGGTGGTGAGCATTTATGTCAACCCCACCCAGTTTGAGCCGAGCGAAGACCTGGAGAAATACCCCCGTGATTTGAAGGCTGACCTGGATAAACTGGCAGCTGAAAATGTAGACCTGGTTTGGTCCCCGACCGATAAGGTGATTTACCCGGCTGGATACCAGACCTGGGTGATGGTAGAAGAAGTCACCAGGGTATTAGAGGGCGCTTTCAGGCCGGGGCATTTTAGGGGTGTGGCGACGGTGGTGAGCAAGCTTTTCAACGCGGTCGCACCCAGCAAAGCTTATTTCGGACAAAAGGATGCGCAACAAGCTGTGGTGATCCGTAGGATGGTGCGCGACTTGAATTTTCCCATTGATATCGTGGTCTGCCCGGTCGTGCGCGAGCCGGATGGGTTGGCCATGTCGAGCCGTAATGTTTATCTTGATATGGAGGAACGCCGTGCTGCAGCAGCATTATCGCGAGGATTGTTCAAAGCCAGGGCAGCTTTTGAAACGGGGGAGCGCGATGCATCTCGTTTACGTCATACAGTGCTGGATGCGCTGGTGACCGAGCCTTTGGTGAAGGTGCAGTACGTGTCTTGCGCCCATCCCGATACACTGCAAGAGCTGGAAGGGCAGGTCGACCACGCCTTGCTCTCTCTGGCGGTAGTGATTGGAAAAACTCGCCTGATTGACAATATCCTGGTTTAAACCAGGCGGTGGATGCCTGGCACGTGAAATTAATAAAAGTGTGAGGATAAAATGTTGCTAACCATTGATATCGGGAACACGAATATTACCCTGGGTTTGTATGAAGGCAAGACGCTGGGACCCCGATGGCGCCTGGCGACAGATTATGACCATATGCCGGATGAGTATGGACTGCAGCTGCTCGGCCTGCTGGAGCATGTGGGTCACCAGCCGGATGATATTACCGGGATATGCATGGCTTCTGTGGTGCCACCCATTACCAGTAAAATCGTCGAAGCTTGCCGCCGGTATATCCATAAGGATCCATTGGTAGTGGATGCTGGGGTGAAAACAGGTGTGCGGGTGAGGTACGAAGACCCGCACGCAGTAGGAGCCGACCGCATTGTGGATGCTGTGGCTGTTATCCACCTATACAGTATACCGGCCTGTGTTGTTGATTTTGGCACGGCCACCACCTTCGACGCAATCTCAAAAAACGGGGACTACCTGGGTGGAGCAATCGCGCCGGGCATCGCCATTGCAGCTGATGCGCTTTTTAGGCATACAGCCAAACTCCCTAGGGTGGACATCCAAAAACCTCCCTCGGTTATTGGCCGCAACACCGTGCACTCGATGCAGTCAGGATTGTTGTTCGGATATGTAGGCTTGGTGGAGGGCATGGTGGCGCGCTACCGTCAAGAGCTAGGAGATGATTTAAGAGTAATTGCAACCGGTGGTCTGGCTGATATCCTGGCTCACGAGACGAATGTGATCCAGGTGGTGGCTCCCTGGCTTACCCTGGATGGACTGCAAATTATTTGGGAGATGAATTGCCCGGCTGAATGAAATCATGAACTGCAAAGAAACAAATCCAGCTGTTGTTTTATTATGAGAACACTGTAATCAATAAAAAATGCATCGGGGTATAATCTATAGGATTATGGAAACAGAAATCCTGAAAGCAAGTTACCCCAATGCTCTGAGCCATGCCGTGGATGTGTTACAACACGGCGGATTGGTGGCATTTCCCACAGACACTGTATATGGGCTGGCAGCATTGCCCTTCAATGGTGAATATGTGGAGGGCTTGTTTTCAGCTAAGGGCAGGAATAACACCCGGGCAATCGCAATCTTGATCGGTGATTTTAGCGATTTAGAAAAAGTTGTGGATCATTTTGATAAGCTGGCTGAACGCCTGGCACGTCATTTTTGGCCGGGACCGCTCACCCTGGTGGTGAAAAAGCAACCAAACCTGCCGGATGTACTTTCACCGGATAACACGATCGGCGTCCGTATGCCCGATAATAAACTCGCACTGGCGCTTTTGTGTAAAATTGGGCCCCTGGCAGTCACTTCTGCCAATATCTCGGGCGAAGAGAATACCAATACTGCCGAGGAAGTGAGCCGCCAGCTTAATGGCAGGGTACATTTAATCCTGGATGGCGGACGAACCTCGGGAGGTGTGCCATCCACTGTGGTCGATTGCACCACCCCCTCGCTGGCCATCCTGCGTGAGGGACCAATCAGCCAGAAAGACATCGAGGAAGCCCTCGCCTGAGCCTGGTTTTATTCTCACGAACTTTTTAATCTTTTTTCATGACATTTTCAGGTGAATGTATATAATGATAGTTGCATTCTCCTCACTCAAACTCGCCCGATGAGATTGGAGCCATCTCAGAGGGCGATTTGAGTTTAATAGGGATTCGATCATCTCCCTCTTATTTTTGGTTTAAAAGCAATATTTCAGGGATTAGGCGGGGCTGGTATTTCAGATATGGGCCAATTCGGTAATACATCCATGTCCAGCGGGTCACGTTGCCCACGCACGAACCTGAAATAGCCGGCACCGGCAATCATGGCAGCATTATCCGTGCAGAGCCAGATGGGTGGTATATGGAGTGGGACTGTAGCGTTCATCTGGATGGAATGGCGCAGGGCTCGGTTAGCAGACACTCCTCCTGCGATGAGAATATTCTTGGCGGAATATTCCCTGGCGGCTTTGATCGTTTTAGTCACCAGCACATCCACCACGGCAGCCTGGAAGCTTGCTGCCAGGTCTGCCACAGGCAATGATTTGTGGGGATCTTTTTGGCGCACTTCACGCATCACGGCGGTCTTCAAGCCGCTGAACGAAAAATCCCAGCTGTCCTCCAGCCAGGCACGTGGGAAGTTATAAGCCGACGGATTGCCATCTACAGATGCATTCTGGATGGCGGGGCCACCCGGGTATTCCAGGCCAAGCAGGCGCGCCACTTTGTCAAATGCCTCGCCAGCGGCATCATCTAAGGTGGCGCCTAAATGTTGGTAATGCAAATGATCCTTCATCAATACCAGTTCGGTATGCCCTCCAGAGACGATCAGTGCCGCGAGGGGAAATTTGGGTGGATTTGGAGGTGTGGCATCGGGCTTGTATGCCCAGGCAGAATAAAGATGGCCCTCCAGGTGACTGACCCCGATCAAAGGCAGGCTGCTGCCCAATGCCAGGCCTTTGGCGGTGTTCATACCCACCACCAGGGAGCCGGGCAATCCCGGGCCGCGCGTAACTGCAATCGCATCCAGGTCTTTCAAGGTCATATGCGCCTGTTGGAGTGCCTGTTCGATAATTGGATAGATAACCTTGATATGCTGCCTGGAAGCAACTTCAGGGAACACTCCGCCAAATTGCGCGTGCAGGTCTATCTGTGAAGCCACCACGCTGGAGAGGATCAGGCGCCCATTTTCAACCACGGCAGCTGCGGTTTCATCGCATGACGTCTCAATACCCAGGATGCGGACGGGAGGGGTGTCTGCTTGTAACTTCGGTTTGGGAGATGTTTTCGGCATATCTGGCTTACCCTGCGTTTATCTATATCTTGGGTAGGATTTTATCCTGTTTTTACCGGTAGGACCAAATCCAGGGGATAATTTGCCAGCACCTGGATCTTTCCATCAGGCTGCACCCAAAAGCTGTCTTCCAGGCGCACACCCATGCCCTTTTCTGGATAATATAAACCGGGCTCGATGGTAAATACCGTCCCGGGCACCAGGCAGTCAAACTCGTCACTGCTGGCTCCATTCCACGGGCGCTCGTGCACATTCAAGCCGATGCCGTGCCCCAATGAATGCACATAACCAGCCTGTGTATTCGGATTTTCCCTGATGGTGGGGTGGCCCTGGGCTGAGAACAGCTCGCAGGCCATATCCTGGTAGTTTTTAAACGGCGCACCGGCTTTCAGCTGACCGGTGATGTGATCATATGCAGAAAATACCGTTTCGTACAATGCCAGCACCTCATCCGGTGCATATCCCAGGCACCATGTGCGGGTGAAATCATAATAATAGCCACCACCTGCCTCGCAAGGGTAGATGTCGAAAACGATGGTCTGGCCGAGCTTGAGCGGATCCCGTGGATTTCCTGAGGAATGGGGCACGCCGGCATCACTACCGATGGCGAAGATGGTATCTTCGGGATTTTCAGCGCCTCGCTCAGACAGCCACAAGTTGATGCGGCTTTTCACATCCCCGACGGTTAGAGGTTGGCCATCTGGCTTTACCACGGTGTCGTTGCGCACGGCGTGAGAGGTAATATAGTCTGCCACCAGGCCAACTACCTGGGTGGTAATCTGTCCCATTTTGCGAATGTGCTCGATCTCAACCTGGTCCTTGGTCATGCGGGCGAGCATCAATACTGAGTTGTTCACTTCCCCAACCAGGGTCAGGGAAGGCATCTCACGCTGCAGGGCGGTAAAAATTGCATAGCTTGACCCAATCTCTGATCGCCCATACAAGGCGATGTTTCCCGAGACCACCCCGCACTCGCTGAGCATCAGCTGATAACGCCTGGCTGTGGCCAGTTGGTAATCGCCATCGGCGTCTTTAAGCAGGTCAAGGAAATTATACTCCGCCAGGTTTTTCGTGGTTAAGCCCGATTTTGCCGCTTCATCGCGTTCCATGGGGTTGCAAAACAAGATAGGTGCCTCACCTCTTTTTTTAATCAGGTCAGCACTGCTCACGTGCCCGCCGCCAGTCATGTAGACCATGGCGGGATTGTGTTGGGCCGGGCCCGAGATCAAGATAGCATCCAGGTCTCTTTCCAGCATCAATCTATCAAGGTCATTTTTCATAATAAAGATATCCTTCTTAATTTGTTTTTATCACAGAACGAATCGCGTTGATTAAATCCTGCTCCTGCTCGGCCAGGATGGTGCGTGGATCGAGGATGATCTTTTCGTCCTCCAGACGCGCGATCACAGGCGGGTGACATTGCCGTAAGCTTTCCACAACCCGGTTGGGTGAGCGCACTTGCAAGGACAGCACGAAGGTGGGTAATGTTTCCTCGGGAAGCGAGCCGCCTCCTACGGTTGAGTGGCTGGGGATTACCTGGCCCTTACCCAGGGTAATCCGCCAGGCCTCGGCGCGGTCTTTTAGTGCCTGAGGGGTAGCGGAAATCATCTGCCAGATGGGGATTTCTTGTAGTGCTTTATCCTTCAGGTAAATCAGCAATGTGGCAGACAGAGCGGCCAGGCAGAGCTTATCCGCACGGATGGCACGCGCTAGGGGATGTTTTTTTAGCTTGGCGACCAGGTCGGCTTTACCCAGGATGATACCTGCCTGCGGCCCGCCCAGTAGCTTATCGCCAGAGAAGCAAACCAGGTCAGAGCCTGCCTGCAGTGATTCAAATACGGTGGGCTCATGCTGCATGCCAAATTGGGCGGTATCCAGCAGTGCGCCGGAGCCCAAATCGTCCACCAGGGGGATGCCGGCATGGTGAGCTACTTCGGCTAGCTGTGAAAGGGCTGGCTCGGAGGTAAAGCCGGTGATTCGAAAATTCGAGTGGTGGGTGTGCAGCACGATGACTGGGGATGCCTGCTGGATGGCAGTAGTGTAATCATCAAGGTGGACCCGGTTGGTGGTGCCCACTTCGTAGAGATGAGCCCCTGATTGATGCATCACATCCGGAATGCGGAAGCCTCCGCCGATCTCCACCAACTGGGTGCGGGATATTACCACCCTGTGGTGGCGTGCCAGCGCGGAGAGCACCAGCAGCACTGCGCCGGCGTTATTGTTGACCACCAGGGCAGCCTCAGCATGTGTGAGCTGCTGCAACAGTGCTTCGGCGTGCACCAGCCGTGAGCCACGCCGCCCCCGCTGCAGGTCGAATTCGAGGTTCGAGTAGCTTAGCGAGACTGCTTGGATGGCATGTATGGCAGCCTGGCTGAGCGGTGCCCTTCCCAGGTTGGTGTGCAGGATCACCCCGGTGGCGTTGATCACGGGTTGAATGGAAGGTAGCGTCCACCTCTGCAGTGCCTCGAACGCCTGATCTAATATTTCATCGCTTGCAGGAATTCGCTGCGATTGGTCGAAATCCTTGCGGGCGTGCTCAATCGTTTGGCGTAATGCTTCCAGGGTCAGCGGCCGACCAAAATCGGCAACCCAGGAGGCAACTACAGGCTGCTGCAGCAACTGTTCGATGGAAGGCAGATCGCGCAAGCTGCTCATCGGAAGGTCCGGGGAAAACAGTTGTATGCTGAAGCCGCGCTTAAGCCTTCCACTGGCTCTTCTCGCTCAGCCTCAGCAAAAATTCGATCAGCCCCAGACCGATGGCCAATAATATTGCCAGTGCTGGGTTTAACACCCGGCCCATCTGGAGCCATAGCAAAGTGGCCGCGTAAACGGCGAACCAGAGTGCCTGTCTAACTACCACGAAGTAGGTGGGTGGAGGAGTGCTGGGGAAACGCCGGTTAAGAAAAGCGATGATGGGTAGAATTGTGCCCGTAACAGCCAGTACGATGAGGAAGAAAAAAAGCCAGCGCGGGCCTACGGTTGGCAGCGTGGTGAGAACCAGTGCGATCAGCCCACCCCACCCGATAATTAATAAAAAGATCGATGTGGGGAAAAAATTCGCCACGCGTGGTGAGAGATTGGATTTCATATTTAGTTTAATTCTATCACAGGCGTTAAAAAATAAACCAGGCGGATGAACCATCCATCCGCCTGGTTATATACTTACATGTCGCGGAACTCGCCTTCCACCACTTCACCCTCACCATCCGGATTACCCGGTTTGTTCCTATTGTTTCCAGAAGCAGAATTGGGTGAACTCCCGTTTCCCGGCTGGCCTGAGCTCTGTGAGGCATACATCTGCTGGCTGAGGGCATAAAATGCATTCTGCACTTCACCTGCAAGGTCATTGATCTTCTTGATCTCATCGCCTTTCATAGCGTCACGCAGCTGGTTGATCCTGGCTTCGATATTTTGCCGGTCTGTTGCGGGAACTTTATCTTGCAGGTCACGCAAGGCCTTTTCAGTCTGATAGATCAAGCTGTCAGCGTTGTTACGCACCTCGATGAGCTCTCGCAAGCGCTTATCCTCAGCTTCGTGCTCACGTGCTTCACGCACTTTACGCTCGATCTCATCCTTATTCAAGTTGGTTGATGCGGTGACGGCAACTTTCTGCTCTTTGCCGGTGGCTTTGTCATGAGCGGTCACGTTCAAAATACCATTGGCGTCAATATCGAAGGTCACTTCGATTTGAGGAGTGCCACGCAAGGCAGGCGGAATGCCCTCCAGGCGAAAGCGTCCCAGGCTCATGTTATCGGCTGCCATTTGCCTTTCCCCTTGCAGGATGTGGATATCAACAGCAGTCTGGTTGTCCTCAGCAGTAGAGAATACCTCGGTTTTCTTCACCGGGATGGTGGTATTGCGATCAATCAAGACGGTCATCACACCGCCCAGCGTCTCCAGGCCAAGCGACAGCGGGGTCACATCGAGTAACAACACATCCTTCACCTCGCCGCCCAGCACTCCTGCCTGGATAGCAGCCCCCACCGCAACCACCTCATCTGGGTTCACACCCTTATGGGGTTCCTTGTTTGTCAGAGAGCGCACCAGGTCTTGCACCATGGGCATGCGTGTGGCGCCACCCACCAGCACCACTTCATTGATTTCATTAATGCTCAGGTTGGCATCCTTCAAAGCAGATTGGAAGGGCTGGCGCAGGCGCACTACCAGGTCTTCAGTCAGCTGCTCAAAGCGTGAGCGCGTCAACTTGGTTTGCAGGTGCTTGGGGCCATTCGCATCGGCTGTGATGTAAGGCAGGTTGATCTCAGTCTCCACCACGCTGGAAAGTTCAATTTTAGCTTTTTCAGCGGCTTCGCGTAAGCGCTGCAAAGCCTGTCGATCCTTGCGTAAATCAATACCAGACTCCGACTTAAATTGGTCTGCTACCCAATTCACAATGCGTTCATCCCAATCATCACCACCCAGGTGAGTATCACCATTGGTGGCACGCACCTCAATTACACTGCCACCCACCTCGAGGATCGACACATCGAAAGTTCCGCCACCCAGGTCGAATACCAGGATGGTCTCATTCGCTTTTTTATCCAGTCCATATGCCAGGGCAGCAGCGGTTGGTTCGTTGATGATGCGCATGACTTCCAACCCGGCGATTTTGCCGGCATCCTTGGTTGCTTGGCGCTGGCTATCATTAAAATAAGCGGGTACAGTAATGACAGCCTGATTAACGGGCTGGCCCAGGTAGGCCTCAGCATCCTGCTTAAGCTTACCCAGGATCATGGCAGAGATGTCCTGAGGGGTGTAATCGGTTCTCATAATCGGTACACGCACCCGCGCATCTTTGGCTGGTCCTTCGACAACCTGAAATGAGACAATTTTTCGTTCAGCCTCCACTTCATCAAAACGGCGACCCATAAAGCGTTTGATGGAGTAAATTGTGTTATCAGGATTAATGACAGCCTGTCGTTTGGCGGTTTGACCGACCATCCGTTCCCCATTTTTATTGAAGCCCACCACTGATGGTAATAACCGTGAGCCCTCTGCGGTGGTGATCACGGTTGGCTCTCCACCTTCCATGACGGCCACTACACTGTTCGTTGTTCCTAAATCAATACCTATAATTTTAGACATATACTACTCTCCTCTGTATGTCTGGCATGCTGTAGTAACCATTCACATACAGATCATTTTTTCTTATGGTTAAAATACAACTTTTGTGCAAGAATCATATTAACGGGATGTAGGAAGGGTATATGAAAGAAGTGATCTGTTTTTTTGATATGCTATTTGTTCCTTCCTTTGGAAGTATTCCTTAATCTAAAATGAGAATCTGCAGTAAAAGTATGCCAAATTTGGCGAAAAAATATTGATTACCGGTTATTTTTTATCGTAAATTCTATTTCTGGCATGGCTATATATAGACTTTTATCCAGAATACAGCAGAATAATGCCATATATGGGGGCAAGAACACATGTTCCCCAATCTCCGGGCTATAGTTTCACTTCACCCCTCGTGGGTCAACTGCTTTTATAAATATCAAGGTTGAGTTTGCTTTAACATTACAAATCTTAAATAATTGGTAATTTTAAAGATAGCGTAGGTTAAGTATATTGCCATAGGTGCGGATTATCTGCTAAAATGCGGGGGTCATAATCAGGTTATAGAGGTACGTAAGTATGGTTAGCCAGCCTAAATATTGAAGTCAGCGGCTGGCTTTTCCGTAAAAAACGAACAGGTAAATATATATAAACAATCTCACCATACAACCGGCTGAGATGATTTGACATGCTGTTGTCGCATCCTTATCTTGAGGAGGAAGGGATTGCATGAAAGCTGAGCAAGCATGGCAGGCTGTCCTAGGTCAATTACAATTGGATATGCCCAGGGCATCGTTTGACACCTGGGTGCAGAATGCAGAGATCGTAAGCTATGAAGACAATGTATTTGTGATCGGTGTGCCTAATGCTTATGCCCGCGATTGGCTGGATAGCCGGTTGTCTAGCAAAATCAAGCGTTTATTATGCGGGATTATGAATCGTACGGTGAGCATTCGATTTATCGTCTGGCAGACAGCCAGTGATCAGGAAATCGTCGAGACCGTGGTAACGGATAAAGAACCGGAAGTTATTGCAGCGCAGACCTCGACCAGTGCCATAATCAGCCGTTACAGCTTTGATAACTTTATTGTCGGTCCATCCAACAGGTTAGCGCACGCCGCTTCTCTGGCGGTGGCGGAACGTCCGGCTCAGGCATATAACCCTCTATTCCTTTACGGAGGCGTGGGCTTGGGGAAGACCCATCTTTTACACGCTATCGGTAATCACTGCTTGAGGCATGGACAAAATGTTTTATATGTGACCTCTGAAGAGTTCACCAATGACCTGATCGATGCCATTCGCAGCCATACCACCCAGGCTTTCAGGGAAAAGTACCGCCACATCGATGTGTTATTGATTGACGATATCCAGTTCATTGCGGGAAAAGAATCCACCCAGGAGGAATTTTTCCATACCTTTAATTCTCTGCACGGGCAAGACAAGCAGATCGTGATTACTTCTGACCGGCCCCCCAAGGCATTGGTGACTTTGGAGGAACGACTGCGTTCGCGTTTCGAATGCGGCCTGGCAGCTGATATCCAGCCTCCTGACTTCGAGACCCGGGTCGCCATCCTTAAATCAAAATCGGAACGTATGGGGCATGCCATTCCCGATGAAATAGTGGCAAAAATAGCACGGCGGGTGCAGTCAAATATCCGTGAGCTGGAAGGCAGCCTGACACGGGTGCTGGCTTTCAGTGATTTAAGAGGTCTACCTTTGAATGAAAATTTGGTTGACATTGCCCTGGCAGATCTATCGCCGAAACCGGCTACCATTGAGCCAACCGAGATCATGAGCCAGGTGGCAGGTGCATTTGGAGTATCGATCCAGAACCTGACTGGTCCTGATCGGCGGCAGGAGGTGGTATTGCCCAGGCAAATCGCCATGTATTTGCTGCGCGAGGAAGCGAACTACTCTCTGCCAAAGATAGGTGAAGCAATGGGTGGGCGTGACCATACCACCGTCATGTACGCTTGCCAAAAGGTGACCGATATGCTGGAGAGGGATGATAAGCTGCGCCGCCAGGTGATCAAAATCCGTGAGCAAATCTACGGCCAATCTAAGTTAGCCTTTTAATTTGGCAGGATTTGTTAGCGATCGATAAAGGTATATGCCCTGACGGTTTTCCCTGGCCACGCAGGTAGGGGTTTTAAGTGGTGTTCTTTTTCCTTGAATTCCACCAATTGATGAGGCGATTAAAAAGCCTGGCAAACCAATGGAAACCCATCGGCTCGAGCACTTCATGGTAATTAGCCCATGGATCACGATCCAGCATCTTGTTGAAAGTGTAGCGGGCGAATAATGTGATGCTCGCCAATACGGGTGCAGCCAGCATCAGGCCGATCACCCCGATTAAATTAAAGGCGATGAGAGCGACGATCAATACTGCGGCAGGATGCACACCCAGGCTTCTTCCCATGATCCGGGGTGACACCAGGTTATCATAAGTTTGGTCCACCAGGATGGAAAGCCCGATGGTAATGATGGTGAAGTAGGGTGCTAACACATGAAAGGTATTATCGCCCTGGAAAAGTGTCACCAGCGCCATGATGATATAAACGATGATCGGGCCGACATATGGCACGAAGCGCGCCAGGCCGGCAATTGTGGCCACAGCAAAAGCATAACGTACACCCAGGATAGATAGCAATATGGTGTAACTGATGATCACCATGATCACAATCGTGATCTGGCCTCTCAGGAAAGCATTCCAGATACGCCCCATGGCTGCACTTAAGCGCTGGATATCAGAACGGTAGCCTGGGATGTCAAGATAGTCGACGATGCTCGGCATTGTCCCGGAATCTGCCAGGACAAAGTAAGATATGATCATGACGAAGAACATCCATCCGACTGTACTGGCTGTGGCAGTTGCAAGTGTCCCGGCCAGGGTACCGGCCCGACCAATGATGGATTGCAGTGCTGTGATTACCTGAGAGCTGAATTGCCCAAGGTCGGTTAACTGGCTGAGATTAATGGTGTAGGGACCGATGATGATCACCTGCTGGGATAGATTATCGATCAGGTCGGGCAGGTTATTCACGAAGGTTTCAATTTGGTTGATCAGGCTGACAATTTGCTGGAAGGCAGCCAGGCCCGACAGGGTGAATAAACCAATCACAATGATCAGTAATGAAAAATACACAATATTGACCGATACTCGCCATGAGAGCCTGGTATGGCTGGTAAGGAATTCGACCAATGGATGTAGTAAATAGATCACGACGAATGCCAGGATCAGCGGCCCAATGATGGAGCGAAAATAAATCAGCATGGCAAAGACCAGCCCGGCGAAGATCATCCCCATGATCAGCTTAAATGACGTGCTCCAGGTTGGAGAGGGTGGTTTGGGTTCCTCGATGCTCACGATAAATCTTCTCTTTTCTGGGTTCGCTGCCACCAATAATGCCTGCGCGGTGGCGGAGGCTCTAACGAGCTGACCGGTGACCATTCCATATCAAATAGATTGGCATAAAGATATTGACCGATAACTCTCAGCGTGGCAATTGTGGGGGCTGCCAATGGAATACCGATTATACCAGCCAAGAGTGCACCAGCTACAATTCCTAAAATGACTACTAATGGAGGAAGATGTACCTTGCTTCCGATGATACGAGGGATCAAATAGTAATCGTCAAATGGCTCAAAAAGTGTATATAGGCCGATAATGATCAGCATAAATACCCAATGAGGGATAGAAATCCATGTTGATCCCAGTAAAAGTGCTAATAATGCAGCGACAACCAGCCAGATGCCATGGCCGATACTGGGGAAAAACTCCATAAAACCGGCAAAGATAGCCATTGCCCAGGCGAATGGCAAACCGAGGATCATACCAATAACAAACCATATGGCAGTGACAACCGCGGCTAATAGAATTTGACCCCTGAAGAATGCATTCCAAATTTGGTTGATTTCACTGCGAAACCAATCATATTCAGGCTTATACGCAGGAGGAACGCGCGCAGTAAACCATTCGTCAAGCCTGGCTGAGTCCCTGATGAGAAAAAAGGAGATTATGATGATAAAAACGATTGCGATAATCGACGTGAGGATATCTCTTAAAATAATCACCGTCTGGCCGATGACTGGTGACAGGAGTGTTTGTAAAGAATTGATAGCCTGGTCGACGAGGTTGCTTGGATGAATGGTGATGCCAAAAATCACATACTGTTTTGCCAGGCTGTTCTGTATCGAGATAATGATATCCTGAGGATTGATCTGGGTTGTAGGGAAATTTCGACTAATAAAAGTAACAATCAGGTAAGGTATGCCGATGAGAAATGCCAGAACAAGCAGGTAGGTTAAAATTATGATCATCACCCGTGGCAGGCGGATATTTTTTTGTATTAGATTCACCAGGGGGTTTAATACGTATGCGATAATTACCGAGATAATAATGGGGATAATGAATGCCTGGAAACGAGTTAACAAGTAAATGATGAATACCAATATTAGCAGGCTGACGGTCAATTTCGTTGCATATGGCCAGGAAGCTCGTTTCACTTTCCCACCCTTTTACATTCATCTGGAGAGCAGAATTACAATCGAATTATTAATGCAGGAAAAATGACAATACGACCAGGATAAGGATAAATGAGCCTGCAAGAACGCCTACGCGGTGAATATCACGAATCACAACGTGATAATCCGGATTAAATCCTGTAAGGCGGTTGCTCGTTAATGGATCTGCTGCGGGTTTTTCTACCCCGCGATTGATATCCCGGCGATTTGAATGTTTTGATTTTTTCGCCATAACTCACTCCATGAAAAAGTATAACATACCTGTGGAATATAACATTCTTCGGGTTAATTGTTTATC
>CAYLPS010000046.1:0-25347 GCA_964385625.1 uncultured Anaerolineaceae bacterium
AAAATATACTCTCTGGTTATTTCCGAATTTGGGCTACAAGATATTTGTAAGACAAAATATTATGATGACTATGCAAGAAATAAATCTGCTTGTTGAAAAATATATAGGCACAACCCCTGATGGATACTTATGTCATTTCAGCTATAGTAAGCATGAGCGGTTTTATCCTTTTTATTGCAATCTTGATATTGATGTGCCAGCGTATCGAGCTAAAGGTCATACGACACGAACGGCATTTATTCAAATTCTTAAGGATGCATCTCCCAGTGATCAAGCGAAAATAATTAGAGGTGCGCTTATAATGGTTCCACCTCCAGACGAAACAGATGACGATGATGTACACAAGAAAAGAACATTGTATAAAGAGCTCCTCGCTATAGCTGATCGTTTGGATATTCACAATCAGGTTGTTCCCCCTCCTTTACTCATAACAAGCGAAACAGTAAATGAAGCCCTCAAAGATGCAGAAACTCTTTTGAAAACTCGAGGACCAAAAAGTGCTGTAGACCGTGCTCATACTGCTTTACACGGATACTTAAAAAGGCTTTGCCAAGATCGTGGTGAACCACTTCCTGATAACCCCTCTTTGACATACATATTCAAAATATTCCGCGAGAAATTCCCGGAATTCGCAACAAATATTCTTTATGATAATGAGGCTAAAAGAGTTTTTGGTTCTATGGCTTCGGCATTGGATAGTCTTAACACCATTCGGAATCGTGCAACATTAGCTCATCCGTCCGAATTATTATTAGAAGATCCAGAAGCCAAGCTCTACATCAACCTTTCCTGGGCGATATTGGCGTACATAGAATCGAAGATTATTAAGAAGTAGGCTTTGTAAACTAAGACTCATCTTGATATTTTTCCTCAACTTCACTATGAAAATAAATCTTTCTACCAAGAAGTCGCTATATAAATCACTCGCCAAAAAATTCGAGTGAATTCATGCATGGTTATGATGAAATAAGTGATTATGGAGGATTTATTATGATTGATAAAGATACGCTGGGCATTGCTAATTTATTACAGAAGGCAACTTATGTTATCGATGTATTCGAAGATAAAGATGCCTATGATAGAAACGAGAGCTATAACTCTGGATCGGGAGTCGCAATTAACTCCACGGGCGACTTAATTTCCGCAGCCCATGTTCTTACCGGAAGAACCGCTGTTAATTCCAAAAACCTAACTGGAAGTGAAATAATAGTAGCTAGAACAGAAGATTTGGACCCACGATCATACGGTGTTGTACTTTGTGGAATTGAAATAAATATTTCACACATATTGCGAGAACCTCTTGCTGTTGATCTGGCTTACCTACGGCCGCATTCTCCTCGTGAGAACGTACCGTTTGTTCAAGTAAAAAGAGAGATGTCACCGATTGGAACAACTGTGCTTATGGCGGGATATCCAGACGAAGTCAAGCCGCCATTGTCGTTTCACCAGTTTATCAATTATAGTCATCCTCCTTTGTCCACGCCTGAACATCAAACATCCAGAAAGATCAAAGCAATTGAACAGCAACTTATGCTTAAAGCAGGTATTCTCGGGTATGCTAAAAAAGCCACCTTCAATGCCACTGATGGCTCCGAACTGCTTACACTTTATGTCTACTATGTTGACAATGGAATGCATTCCGGTTCCAGTGGGGGCCCAGTTGTGAACATGCAAGGCGAGCTTATTGGTACGATCACACAGAGAGCTGTTACGACTGTTTCCAACATGCATCTTCCAGACCCAAATTTTCAAGTCCCATCAGGTTCAACGCTCGCGATTTCAGCTTCACCAATACTCGATTATTTAGAACGATATTGTGGTTTTGGAAAACCTACCACTTAAAAACACATGTTTCGATTATTGTAAATACCCAAAAACATCCTTTAAGGTGGTTATATTTACCTAATTCTTCTCTTACCGATCTAGATTGCTGCTAAAGAACTACTTTCATCTCTCCACTGCGGACCGAGTCGGATGTACGGGTATAAATTTCGTCCGATGATGCACTAATACTAATGTTGATAATAGAAGCGCTCTCCAACTGGAGGGCGCTTTTTGTGTCATAATTCCCATAGTTTTGTTACCAATTTCGCTCGGATTAAGATAGGAATAAAACATGAATAAAACTCTGGAATCAGCCACCACCTTCATCTGGGAAAATGCCCGCCTGCTCGAGCGGGCCATCTTCGCCTACCACTTCCTCAACGGCTCGCCCACCCGCATCCTCGACGTGCTGCACTCCTACCAGAACGATGACGGCGGCTTCGGTAATGCCCTCGAGCCTGACCTGCGCGCCCCCGAAAGTCAACCGCTGTTCCTCGAATTCGGCTTGAGGACGCTGTACGAGTGCAACCTGCATGATGCTGACCTGGCTTTACGCGCCTGTGAATTCCTCTCCACCCATGCTGACCTCGAGCACGGCATCCCGCTCGCCTTCGAATCGTTCAAGCTGTATCCCCACCCTCCGCACATGGACAACCCGGTGGTCGAGCAGCCTTCCATGGAGCGCCTTACCAGCCTGGTGGGGCTGCTTGCCTGCCAGGGCATCAGCCATCCATGGTTAACCAGGGCGATCGAGGCCTGTGTTAATTTCATCTCCAAAAATCATTTTAGCGACACGCATACCATCATGAACGCCTTCTGCCTGCTCGAAGCGCTCGCCGCCAAACGCCCGGTGGACCACCTGTTCGGCAGGCTTTCCGACGATCTCTTCCGGTCCAGCTTCTTCCGCCTGGAGGTGCCGGTGACCTCCTATGGCCTTACTCCCCTGGCGTTCGCCCCAACACCCGGTGCTTACTGCCGGAAAATCTTCACCGATGCCCAGATCCAGGCCCACCTGGATGAGCTGGAAAAGCAGCAGCAGGAAGATGGCGGCTGGCCGATCAGCTGGGACCCGCCCCACGGCACATCTCGCCAGGAATGGCGGGCGCAGCGGACGGTTGCTGCCCTCGTCACCTTACGCGCTTACAGCAGGATTTAGTTTCAAACGATTGCCACCATGATCATCTCTACCGTTTTTCTATACGGGGATCAATAATCTACTTATGATACAATCATCAAAGTCGAACGGCTAGAATTCGCAACCCTGATGCGAAGTGCAAAGGGTTGCTTATTTTTTAATCCAACAAAGGAGAATGGATATGGACGAGCACATTTACTCAGAAAAAGAGCTGAAGCTCACCGCGGCGGTGTATGCCACCAGTAGCAGGGTTGTCGAAACCATCCGCAAGACGGGCAAATTGCCCGAAATCATCCCGCTCGGCGGGTTTCCCATCGCAGCCAACGTGATCATCCGCCGGCGAGGCACGGTTATCACTCTCAGCGAAGATGAGCAGCTGGTTTACGATGCCATTCTTCGCGAGCGCCGCTTACCTGGTGAGAGCGTGGATTGGCGGAGAATTATTTATCGAACACGAGCCCTAAGGATACTCCCTGATCTCGCCATTTGATGGAAATCTTAACAGACGACTCTGAAAACCAGGCTACCGTGCTGGAATCTGGGATATAATATTCCGATATTTAGATAATATTTGTAAGGATTACCTTATAGCTTCACGAAAGGTGGGAAATAACATGTTAACATTCAACTCAGTGATGATCGGCACCCGGCAGCCCCAGGTTTTGGCGGGCTTCTACGAAAAAGTACTCGGAAAACCGGCAGATATGGTGGACAATGATAACGGTTTTTGGGGTTGGCAGCTTGGAAGCACCTACCTGGCCGTCCTGGACCACTCAGAGATGCATGGCAACACCAAAGACCCCGGCCGCATCATGATCAACTTTGAAACCGGCCAGGTGAAGGAAAAATTTGAGCGCATCAAGGCTTTGGGTGGGATGGAGATTCGCGCCCCATATCAATTAGGCGGCGGCTGGATCGCCACCCTGGCTGACCCCGATGGCAACTACTTCCAGCTGATGACCCCCATGGAGATGTAAACCTGCCGGATGCGGAAATCGCACCATGATGCCTCACGATCAACAGCTTGATATCTACCTTGAAATCAGTAAAAAGAAGGTTTTTGCCTGTGCCTTTCACTGGCCTGGCTGGTGCCGTTCCGGTAAGGATGAAGAGTCTGCCATACAGGCACTACAGATGTACGGGAGGCGATATGCCAGTGTAATAAAATTTACAGACCTGGCATTTCCTCTTCCTCATAAGGTGGAGGATTTCACCGTGATCGAGCGCGTACCTGGCAACGCCTCCACCGATTTCGGCGTCCCGGATGTGCCCATCCCCGGTGATGCAGCCCCCTTGAGCACCGATGAACTGATGCGAGGCAATAAAATTCTCCAGGCCTGCTGGCGGGCATTTAACCAGGCAATACAGGCGGGGGAGGGCAAGCAGTTGCGGAAAGGTCCGCGTGGCGGCGGCCGTGAGCTGGACGAAATTGTCAGCCACGTGGCTCATGCCGAGGTAAGCTATCTCGGTCGTCTTGGATGGAGTGGCCACATCCCCGAAGGTGACGATCTCGCTGTGTGGATGGACCAGGTACACAGCGCGATATTATCCGCCATGCAATCCGCTGCCCGGGGAGAATTTCCAACTCAAGGTCCACGGGGGGGTAAACGCTGGCCGCTTGGGTACTTTGTCCGCCGGATTGCCTGGCATGTACTCGACCATACCTGGGAGATCGAAGACCGGATCATATAAAAACTTAGATAAAGCCAATTGATATAATCAGTAATAATCCACGTTGGATGGATGGTGTTAGCGCCGGTTTTTATTTACTACCGATATACTCATTAATCACCTGACAGTTATCCATGCCAAAAATCCTTGTAAACAGCCTGGACCATTATTACGAACAGACCGGCGAAGGCCCTGCTCTGGTGCTAATCCATGGCGCCTTCGGCGACCTGCACACGTGGGATGCCCAGTGGCAATTTTTCGCCGGCCGCTGCCGATTGCTGCGCTACGACCTACGCGGTCATGGCAGAACCGGTCCGTCAGACCTGCAGCACTATACCGTCGGAACCTTCGCGGACGACCTGGCAGGCCTGCTGGACAAGCTGGACATCCGCTATCCGGTGATCTGCGGGCAATCCTTTGGCGGCATCGTCGCCCAGGCCCTGGCAGCGCGCAATTGTATGCCGCTCAGGGGCTTGATCCTCGCCAGCAGCATGGTGGCAATTGACCTGACCCCCATGGATAAGCTACTGTGCAAGGTGATATTCCCCAGATGGGCTATGCTGCTTACCATCAGGATGTTAAATGCCAGGAATTTCACCCGTTTCTCCCTGTGGCTTGGCCGCCTCACCAAGGGTAAGCATTTCCTGGGCACTGACCCAGCCACCGAAGCGTATCTCAAGCAGTGCATGTACCAGATGGATAGTGATGAATTTCTGAAAATTTGGGATGCATTATACGGTTTTCACCTGCTGCCGTTAGGAAACATAACCTGCCCCACACTGACCCTGAACGGAGAATTCGAGCCGAAGGGTATGTTCTCACACACGCATGCCATTTTGCATCTCGTGCCGCATGCCAGAGCTGAGCTCGTCCAAACCTCCCATCACGCCTCGAACATGGATAACCCGCCAGCTTTCAACCAGGCAGTGCTGGCATTCCTTGATTCCATTCCTGGGTTTAGCCAGGATAATTCTCATCTCCCATCTAGACAGCTTAATCGACACAATGATTAGCAGCCTGTTTGTAAAAGGATGGCTCGATTCACTTTGATGCCTTATCTGCTCATAATTTTCTTGCATATCTCTCTTGCGTGCTGAGGGTTAATAAATTGTAAGGTTAGAACTCAAAAATAATTTATTGCTAAAGAAACGGATAAAACAATGTCTGAAATCGTAAGAGGCGATGTAAATTTAGAGTGGGCCCATGCTGGCTATGTTGTGGCGGGTGATTTCGTATTCCTTTCCTATTGCGTGGGAAACGTCGGAAAATCGGTGGAAGAACAGGTGCACGGGGCATTGGATCACATGGAGCGTAGGCTTTCAGAAGTTGGCCTCACACTCAACGATGTGGTAAAACTCGACATCCTGCTCAGAGATGCATGGAATATCCCCGTCCTAGAAAAAGTGTTCAAGGAAAGGTTCAAGGGCGCCTACCCCGCCCGCAAGACCATCCAGACCAATTTCGCCCATGTGGGTGGTCCTGGAGGCCTGGAGGTACAGATCGATGGCATTGCCTACCTGGGTAAAAAGTAGCACATAAATCTGAGGAGAAATGCGAGATGAAAAAAACGCACCTGATGATCATTGCTTTTGCTATCCTGTTCCTATTCACCCTTCAATCCATCGGCACGCTGGTCGAATCCATCTACATTTTTGACCTGATGAACTCAAATTTGGATGAAAAAGCACTCGGAGTGCTGCTTCTTTTCGTGCCACTGCTGGTTTTGCCGTTCTTCAGGCGAGGCGGGCGAGGCATGATGTGGGCTCTCTTCGGCTTGCTATTCATCACCCGCGGCATCTTTCCCTATCTCGATACTTCCAACCGCTTGCTCGTTTCCAGCATCGCCACCGTGATTTCTCTCAGCTTGCTATTCTACCTGATCAACACCTTAGAAAGGGTTGGCAGGCAGGCAGCTGCGGGGCTGGCACTGTCAGTGGGTCTATCGGCATTGCTACGTACGGCAGGTATGGGCATCGAGCTTTCACTCACGCCGGCGGGCGGCTGGGTTGGTTGGGTCCTAGGTGCCATCCTGGGCTTCAGCTTGCTGTTTACAGGTCTCAATTGGGAAGAATTATCCCGGCAGAACAGTGGCCTGCGGGCTGGCCCTGTGTTTGGCATCTATCTCGTGCTTGCCCTGGTGTATTTTTCGGTCTCCGCGCCGGCAGTCATCGCACGCTGGACGGAGGGTAATTACACGCTCATCGTGCTCGCGGTCAGCCTGTTTTCGCTGGGTTGGGCATGGTTATTGGACGGTTGGCCCAATGTCATTGAGCGTATCTCACCTCTGCTGCTGGTGTTGTGGAACCTGCTCTTCACCCTCAGCCTCGTGCTCACCCTGATCGTCCAGCGCATCTCCTTCCCACCCACGTTGGATTCCCCCGCCGTGGTGGTGGGCGCGCCCAGCGTCTGGCAAATGGTACCCTTGGCAGTGATGCTGCTCTCCTTCCCGGTGCTTTTCATAGATCTGTACACGTTTACAGAGCGAGGCATACGCTCGCCGCGCCCAACGCGCAGCCTGGCAGCGGGATTCGCCTTCGGCAGCCTGACGCTTATCGTGCTGATCTTCGTCAACATATTCAGCAATGTATGGGGCTATATCAGGCCCATCAGCCCGCCGTTCCGCAACACCTTCTGGCTAGCGTATCTCTTGCTGTCGGGGGGCATCACCCTTCTGGTGTGGCTGATGAAAAAAAGCCGGCCATCAGGCCAGCAGGAGGCTGTAAATACGGCTCACTGGCGGTGGCCTGCCATGCTGGGAGTGATTTTCCTGGCCACGCTTGCCTACTCCCTGCCGAAACCGCGCCTGCAGGTTGATGCGGCGCACCTCACCACGCTGCGCCTGATGACCATGAATACCCAGCAGTCCAACGATGATTTTGCCCAGAAGTCACCCGAACAGCAGCTGGCTCTCATCCGCCAGGTATCCCCCGATATCCTCGCTTTGCAGGAAACCGACTCAGCCCGCATCTCGCTCAACAATAACGATTACGTGCGTTATTTTGCCGACCACCTGGGATATTACTCGTACTACGGTCCCAGGCCCGAAAGCGGCACCTATGGCACCGCCATCCTGTCAAAATTCCCGCTGGAGAACACCCGCACGGTGTTCATGTACAGCGATAAGGATGAGACCGGTGTGGCGGAAGCCGAGGTGAATGTGGCAGGGTTGACCTTCACCATCTATGATGTCCACCCAGATAGCTCCGACGCGGCAATGCTGGCATCCGCCCAAACCCTGATTTCCCGCTCGCAAGATAAGCCTTATGTGATTGCCATGGGCGACTACAACCTGAGGGATTACGAAGCGGCCTACCAGCTAATCGACAGCGTGTACACCAACGCCTGGACCAGTGTCTATCCAACCGAGATCAGCCGAGAAGGCGTGGACATGTCTGGTGAGAACCGCATCGACCACATATTTCTCTCACCTAACCTTACCGCTCTGAATCCCATATATGTCTTGCCGCCCGATTCAGCCACCGACCATCCGGTGCACTGGACCGATATCACCTGGAGCAACCCTTGATATTATAACCTTGCACCGGTAAAGCCCTCATGGCCTGTCCACCATCTTCATAACAACTGGCGATGCAGTTGAAGGAGACTCTAACTATGGATACGAACGAAGTCATTCAATCCATTATTACACTATTCTCTGAGGCCTATGCCGGGCCTGCAAATCCGACAGCAACCTGGTTCATTGATAATGAACCGGATTCCGGCATCCTGGGGATCATCGCTGGTGTCTCCGCCTTCCAGGCATCCTGGTCTACGAAAAATAATGATCCCGGCACATCCATCGCCGCCAATGTCGAGCACCTGCGCTGGAGCCTGGTAGCCACCAATCGCGCCCTGGAGGGTGATGCGTACCAGGGCAGGTGGAGAGAAAGCTGGAATACCCTTGGGGTGGATGAAACGCGCTGGCAGCAACTACAAAATGAGCTACGCAAGGAATACGAAAGGCTGGTTGCCAATCTCGGAAAACAAACTGACCTGACCGGAGATGCCCTGACCGGCGTGATGGCCTTGCTCCCCCATGCCGCCTATCACCTGGGCACCATTCGCCAGCAGCTCGAGCGGGCGCGTGAGCACTCCATCTGATTCTCTTCCCGCCTGACACGTTAATTAACAACAAGCTGTTGCGAAGGGTCTCTCATGCTCCAAAAGCCTGTTCATCCATCAGCAATAATCGCGTTAACAGCAGCCAGATTCTGACTTTCGGAAAGAAATTTAAGCCTGAACACATCTACCACCATTGTCAATGTCGGCTACCTCTCCACCAATTACTGGGTGGTGAGTGCCGGCAGGTCGCGCCTGCTGGTAGACCTGGGCTACCCAGGCACCCTAGGCACTATGCAAGCCAGGCTAAAGCAGATGGATATACCACTCTCCGAGATCCGCTACGCCATGGCCACCCACTTTCATATCGACCATGCCGGTCTGGCTCAGGAGCTTAAGCTGGCGGGCGTGCACCTGCTGGTGCTGAATGTGCAGCTGGATGCCATCCCGCTGATGAAGCAGTTCACCAAACCACAAGACCATTACGTGGACATTTCACCGGATGGCAATGTGGTAATCGCATGTGCGGAAAGCCGACACATGCTGGAGCGGATTGGCATAGCCGGTGAGATCCTGCACACCCCTGGCCACTCGGATGACAGTGTATCTCTGCTGCTGGACAATGGCTCAGCCTTCACCGGGGACCTCACCCCTCCCGAGCTCGCCTGGGGCGATGCAGAGAAAGCAGTTCACTCAAGCTGGAAGCAGCTGGTGGAAAAAGGCGCCCGTCGCATCTATCCCGGCCATGGCGAGGTAAGGCCGATCAACCATTGACCGGTTGAAGCTGTGGTTACAGACAACTGTCTTACCTTAAAATTTTAAGCATTTTTTTACCGAACAGGCAGATTTATGTTATGATGAAAGTCCTTTGATTACGTATGACGCGGAAAGTTGGTAACCTGGGGGTCCGTGGGTGAAGCGCTCTTTGCGTAATAACGTGAAGGGCGCTTCTGATTCGCACGGGCAAGAGCTCAGCTATAATAAACAGGGAGGTCAGGTCGAGATGACAGGTAACCAACCCACCTACTGTATCGGCACCTCTGGCTGGACTTATGACCACTGGAAGGGCCGCTTTTACCCCGCAGAATTGCCCAAATCGCGCTGGTTTGACTATTATGCCAGCCAGTTCTCCTCGGTGGAAGTCAACGCCACCTTCTACCGCACCTTCAAAGAGGAGACCTACCTAAAGTGGAAGCAGCGCGCACCCCAGGGTTTCGGCTATGTGCTTAAAGCCCCCAGGCTCATCACTCACCGCAAGTTCCTGCTGGATGTGGGTGAGCTTATCCAGGCTTTCTACCGCACTTGCGCCCTGCTGGAGAACAAATTCGAACTGATCCTGCTGCAAGTGGCTCCACAAATGCCCTATGACCTGTCGCGCTTGAAAACTGCCCTGCAGGCCTTCCCAGACCCACGCAAAGTGGCGGTTGAATTCCGCCGCGACGAGTGGCTCAACCAGGACACGCTGAACATGCTGCAGTCATTGGGTGCAGTGATGTGCAACGTTGACTCACCTAAACAAAAGCTCACCGGTTACCTTACATCCGACCGCGCCTACCTGCGCATGCACGGTAGCAAGCATTGGTATTCCTATGATTACTCAATGGATGAGCTGGCAGAAGTCGCCGGGCTAGCTCTCAGCCTGGTGGAAAGGGGGGCAAAGCGGGTATATATCTTCTTCAACAACGATTTCGAAGGCTATGCCCCCGCCAACGCCATGGCGCTGAAAGACATGCTTTGCTGAGAGCCAGAAAGAGCTCAATAACTAGTTGTTACCTGCGATATATTATGTTGTATTTGCGATTGGACAGGAGTTAATGCTGATAGGATCGAAAACTCACCACCTTGACATATAATTGTAGTGCCACTACAATAGGTAAAGGTGGGCTATATATTGAATCACCCTAATGAACTACTTATATTTGGTGAGCAATCAAGCCTTTGTATCATTATAAAATATTTGCCTGACGGATAACTGGCCCGGGCAGCCTGGAAATTCTTGATAGGGCTTTCCTTTCGCTTACCGGGCAAGCCCACACCATAGAGGGGATTGTTATTTTTATTCTAAATCGATTTGAGGTATTTGATCATGCCAAGCTCCATTCTTACACCATCCGACACCCTGCGTGTCTACGATGACATCCTGCAAACCATCGGGCACACCCCCCTGGTGCGGTTAGGTCACATTGGTCGGGACCTTCTATGCCCGCTTTACGCCAAGGTCGAGTTTTTCAACCCGGGGGGCTCGGTGAAAGACCGCATTGCGGTCAACATCATCGCCGAAGCCGAGCGTTCTGGCCGCCTGCAGCCTGGCGGCACCGTAGTGGAAGCCACCTCGGGCAACACCGGGCTCGGCCTGGCCATGGTATGCGCCAAGAAAAGCTACAAGGCGGTCTTCGTGCTGCCCGACAAGATGAGCCAGGAGAAAATCCAATTGCTGCGCGCCTTTGGGGCACGCGTGGTCATCACCCCCACTGCGGTTCCTCCCGATGACCCGCGCTCGTATATCAGTTTGGCTAAACGTATCGTCGCCGAGACGTCCAACGCCATCCTGGCCAACCAGTACCACAATCCTCAGAACCCCCGCAGCCATTACCTCACCACCGGCCCCGAGATTTGGGAACAGACTGGAGGAAAGGTTACCGACGTGGTCATCGGTATGGGCACCGGCGGCACCATCAGCGGCACGGGGCGCTACCTTAAAGAGCGTAACCCGGCGATACAAATGGTGGGGGTCGACCCGCAAGGCTCGCTGCTCATGCAGGCATGGCAGAAAGGCCAGATTCCCCAAGGCGCCGAAGCCAAATCCTATAAGGTGGAAGGCATCGGCGAGGATTTCTTGCCATCCACGCTCGACTTATCGGTCATCGACAAGGTCATCCAGGTGAATGACAAGGACTCGTTCACCTGGGCGCGCCGGCTGGTGAAAGAGGAGGGTATTTTTTGTGGTGGCTCGGCTGGCTCAGCCCTGGCGGCGGCCATGCAATATGCGGAAAAGCTTTCCTCTGAACACCTGGTGGTCGTGCTGCTGCCCGATTCCGGCTCGCGCTACCTGTCGAAATTCTATGACGACAAGTGGATGCGCGAAAATGGCTTCATGCTATCCGAATGGTGCGAGGCCTCGCTGAAAGAAATCCTCTCCTCAAGACCTTCCAGGAAGCTGGTTACCGCCCATTCGAACGACCGCCTCCCGGAGGTCATCGCCAGCATGAAAGCACACAATGTCTCGCAGATGCCAGTGTTGAACCAGGAGGAAGACCTCACCGGCCTGGTTACCGAGCTGGACCTGCTTAAATACCTGGTGGAGGATGGCCACCTGCAGCAGCAGGATGCGACCATTGCCGGCATCATGCGCCCTGCTCCCCAGGTCTTCCCCGCCAGCGCCCTGGTGGAAGATGTGCTGCCGGTGATCATGGAAAACCAGGCGGTGCTCGTCATAGAGGACGACCGCCCGGTGGGCATCCTCACCAAGATGGACATCCTCGACTTCATCACCCAGGGGATGTAAGCATGCTAAAGGAGATAAACCTCATGAAATTCGAAACCGCCTGCATTCATGCCGGCCAACAACCAGACCCGTCCACCGGGGCCATCATGACCCCCATTTACCAGACCTCTACCTATGTCCAGCAGGGAGTGGGCAGGCACCACGGGTATGAATACTCGCGCACTGCCAACCCCACCCGCGCCAGCCTCGAAAGCGCCCTGGCTGCCCTGGAGGGCGCCAGGTTCGGCCTGGCCTTCTCCTCCGGCATGGCAGCCATCGATGCCGTGCTGCACCTGCTCAGACCAGGCGATCATGTGGTGGCGGGCAACGACGTCTACGGTGGCACCTACCGCCTTTTCGAAAGCGTGCTGCGCCTCTCCGGCCTGGATTTTTCATATGTGGACACCAGCGACCTGCAGCAGCTGAAATCGGCCCTGCAGCCCAATACACGGCTGGTGTGGCTTGAGGCTCCCTCCAACCCCTTGTTGCGGGTGAGCGATATCGCCGCCATTGCCCAGATGGCCTATTTATCGCATTGCCTGCTGGCGGTGGACAATACCTTTGCCACGCCGTACCTGCAGCGCCCGCTCGAGCTGGGTGCCGACCTGGTGGTTCACTCCACCACCAAATACCTGGGCGGCCATTCGGATGTGGTGGGCGGGGTCGTGGTAGGCAACGACGAAGCCCTGCGCGAGAAGCTGGCATTTTTCCAGAACGCCGTGGGGGCCATACCCGGGCCGATGGACTGCTTCCTGGTACTGCGCGGCATCAAGACCCTACCCGTGCGCATGCAGCGCCATTCTGAGAACGCGGCGCGTGTGGCTGATTTTCTGGCTGCCCACCCAAAAGTCAGCCAGGTGCTTTACCCCTTTCACCCCTCGCATCCCCAGGTGGATCTTGCCCAACGTCAGATGCTGCTCGGCGGGGGGATGGTATCGTTCACCTTGAAAGCCAGCGCTGATGAAGCATTGCGGGTGGCCGAAAGCACTCACCTCTTCGCCCTGGCCGAATCATTAGGCGGGGTCGAATCATTAATCGAAGTACCAGCTGCAATGACCCATATCTCCACCGCCAATTCGCCCCTCGCCATCAGCCCCAGGTTGCTGCGGCTTTCAGTAGGCCTCGAAAACGCCGATGATTTGCTCAGCGACCTGTCAGATGCACTGGGTTAAAGGAGAACGACATGATCAATACTGCTGTTCCATGGACTTACGACCTCGACGAAGCGATCCGCCTGCAGGAGAGCTTACGCTATCGCCTGGCACTCAGCTGGGATAATAGGCCGGTGAATACCATTGCCGGGGTTGACTTTACCTATACCGCCGGCGCCATCCGGGCAGGCATCGCAGTGTTTAGCTATCCGAATCTTTCCCGCCTGCAGGCTGTGGTTGGAGAAGCACCCCAGGCCTTCCCCTATATCTCGGGCCTGCTGGCTTACCGGGTGGGGCCGGCTATTTTATCTGCCTGGGAAAAGCTGAAGCACAAGCCCGATGTGTTACTGGTGCACGGTCATGGCATTGCCCACCCGCGTGGCGTTGGGCTAGCTTCTCACATTGGACTGTGGATTAATACACCTACCATTGGCGCTGCCAAGACGCGCCTCTACGGACTACAGGCTGCCGCAGGGGAGAATGTTGGCGATTGGGCGCTCCTTGCAAATGAAGGTGACCCTCAAAAGGTGATTGGCGCCGTGCTGCGCACCCGCCCGGATTGCCGGCCCATCTATGTATCTGCCGGTCACTTGGTCGACCTGCCCCACGCCATCGAATTCGTGCTGGCCACCTGCCAGGGCTGCCGCATGCCCGAGCCGCTGCGGGCTGCCCACCAGGCTGCTGCTGAGAGCAGGCATAATATCCAATCTCAGCACAAACAATGAGTTTACGATGTAATTTTAATAAACCATAATGTAGGGGGTATTTTATTATGCTTGGATGTAGAAATGGTAATTTTCAGGCGATTTTCCACCTGGCTGGAACGCACCATCCAGGGTTATCTTAATCCTTTCTTTACCTTTTACCACAGTTTCTTGCCAATATATTGACCATAATAGGGCTATAGTTTGTTGGGGATGATACGAATTAGCAGGACATGGCCGATTTATTTTATTTATTCATGACTTTTCTACTGTTCCTTGCCTGTTGGGGATTGTTGATCCTTTGCCAGCGTCTGATGGAGGAGTGATGTGTCTGGTTTATATATCATCGCCGGGATGATCTCTCTCGCCCTGATGGTCTATCTCCTGCTTGCATTGCTGAAACCGGAATGGTTTAATTGATCAAGCCTTGGTAAAGCTCACATGGCCCCGTATGCTCTGCTTCAGATCGCATTTTTCTTCGTCGTCCTGATCCTCCTGGTCAAGCCGCTTGGCCTGTACATCGCCAGGGTCCACCAGGGGGAATCTACATTTCTCAATCGCCCCCTACGGCCCCTGGAAAGGCTCATCTACCGGCTGCTGGGGGTTAACCCACAAGATGAGATGGATTGGAAGACCTATGCCATCTCCCTGCTGTTATTCAGCCTTCTAAGCTTATTCGTCTTGTATGGGCTTCAGCGCTTGCAGGGATTCTTGCCACTGGATCCGCAAGGATTTGGGGCGGCAATTCCCGATTCGTCTTTCAACACGGCCATTAGCTTCATCACCAATACCAACTGGCAGAGTTATAGCGGTGAAACGACCATGAGTTACCTGACCCAGATGGTGGGGCTGACCGTGCAGAATTTCGTCTCCGCCGCCGCCGGGATGGCTGTCCTGATGGCTTTCATCCGCTCTCTGGTGCGCAAGCAGACGGACAGGTTGGGTAATTTCTGGGTGGACCTCACCCGCAGTACGCTTTACATCCTGCTGCCATTAGCCATCATCGTGGCCCTGATCCTGGCCAGCCAGGGGGTGGTGCAAACCCTTTCTCCTTACAAACAAGCTGCTCTCCTGCAACCCATCACCTACCAGCAACCCGTGCTGGATAGCAGCGGCAATCCGCTATTCGACGCCCATGGCAACCCGGTGACGCAAACCATCACCCAAACCACCCAGCTTATGGCAGTCGGCCCGGCTGCATCTCAAGTTGCCATCAAACAACTGGGGACTAACGGCGGAGGGTTTTTCAACACAAATTCTGCCCACCCATTTGAGAATCCAACGCCGGTCTCTAATTTTATTGAAGTGTTCTCCATCCTGCTCATCCCTGCCGCCCTCACCTATACCTTCGGCAAAATGGTCGGTTCAACCCGCCAGGGATGGGCTCTGCTGGCTGCCATGCTGATCCTGTTGTGGATTCCTCTGGGGCTTTCTTATGCTGTTGAGAACACGGGCAACCCTCGCCTGAGCGCCCTCGGTGTAGACCAGGCTGCCAGCTCTACCAACCCCGGGGGAAACATGGAAGGCAAGGAGCTGCGCTTCGGTATTGCCAATTCGAGTCTGTGGGAAACCGCCACCACCGCAGCCTCCAACGGCTCGGTGAATAGCATGCATGACTCATATTTGCCGCTGGGAGGGTTTGCCGCCTTGTGGCTGATGATGTTGGGAGAGGTATCGTTCGGCGGGGTAGGCTCTGGCTTGTATGGCATGCTGGTATTTGTCATCGTAGCGGTTTTCGTCGCCGGTTTAATGGTCGGTCGCACTCCCGAATACCTGGGCAAGAAAATAGAGGCCTACGAGATGAAAATGGCATCGCTGCTGATCCTGATCATGCCAATCGCTGTTTTGGTGTTTACTGCCATTGCCGTGATGACCAGCCCGGGCACGTCCTCGATCTTCAACCCGGGGCCGCATGGCTTCAGCGAGGTGCTTTATGCCTACACCTCACAGGGCAATAATAACGGCAGCGCTTTTGTCGGCCTTAATGCCAATACCCCGTTTTACAACCTTACCGGTGGCATTGACATGGTCATTGGGCGGTTCTTCCTGGCTATCCCTACCCTGGCCCTGGCTGGGTCACTCGTCACAAAGAAAAAAGCACCTGCCAGTGCAGGGACCTTGCCCACCCATACACCATTGTTCATTTTATGGCTTATCGCAGTCATCATCCTGGTCGGCGCGCTGAACTTCATCCCCGCATTGGCGCTTGGGCCAATCGTGGAACATTTAATATTATGGTGAATCAAAGGCCGTTGTCATGGCTACCCAGCTAAAAAGAGCGCATTCAAATACAGGGCGATTATACCGGCGCGCCGTCGTGGATGCTTTCATCAAGCTTAATCCAAGGTACATGGTGCGCAACCCGGTGATGTTCGTGGTGGAAGTGGGCAGTGTCCTGACTACCATATTATGGATACTAGCCCTGGCGGGGCATGGCGAAGCTCCGGCCGGCTTTATCGGGGCAGTCACCCTATGGCTGTGGTTCACCGTGCTTTTTGCGAATTTCTCCGAAGCCTCGGCGGAAGGTCGCGGTAAAGCCCAGGCCGCTGCCCTGCGGAAGACTCGTCGCGAAACCCAGGCCAAAAAACTTCACCGCTCACAGCGTGATTCTGGTTATGACCTTCTGCCCTCCACCTCTTTGAGTAAGGGCGACCTTTTCCTGGTTGAAGCGGGCGACATCATCCCCGTGGATGGTGAAATCGTGGAAGGAATTGGATCGGTGGATGAAAGTGCGGTGACGGGAGAGAGTGCCCCGGTAATCCGAGAATCGGGCGGGGACCGCAGCGCTGTCACCGGGGGCACGCGCCTGCTGTCTGATTGGCTGGTGGTGCGCGTCACCGCCGACCCCGGCGAAGGCTTCCTGGACCGCATGATCGGCCTGATCGAAGGAGCCAGGCGCCAGAAGACGCCCAATGAGATTGCACTGAATATATTGCTCGCCGCTTTCACCATCATCTTCCTGGTGGTGTGCAGCACGCTTCTGCCCTACTCGCTCTTCAGCGTCCAATCTGCAGGGAAAGGTACACCCATCACCATCACCGTCCTGGTTGCCCTGCTGGTCTGTCTTATCCCCACCACGATTGGTGGTCTGCTTTCCGCCATCGGTATCGCCGGGATGGACCGCATGATCCAGCGTAACGTGATTGCCCTTTCTGGTAGGGCTGTGGAAGCAGCCGGGGATGTGGATGTGCTGCTGTTGGACAAAACCGGCACCATCACCCTGGGCAACAGGCAGGCGGTTGAGTTTATCCCGGTGGGGAGTGTCGCACCGCGCGAGCTGGCTGAGGTTGCTCAGCTTTCGTCACTAGCCGACGAAACACCAGAAGGACGATCTATTGTCGTGCTGGCAAAGGAGAAATACGGCTTGCGCGGGCGAACGGTTGGAACCAGTGCACAAACTCCTGGTGGCGCTCATTTCATCCCCTTCACTGCCCAAACCCGCATGAGTGGTGTGGATATGGATGGAGTGAGCATCCGTAAGGGCGCGCCTGACGCCATGGTCACCTATATCAAGGATCTTGGCAAGCCCATCCCGCCCGAGCTTGAGCGCCTGGTGGATCGCATCGCCCGCGACGGCGGCACGCCGCTGGTGGTCTCGCGCAATGGAGAAGTGTGGGGCGTGATCCACCTCAAGGATATCGTTAAAGGTGGCATCAATGAGCGCTTCATCCAGCTGCGCAAGATGGGTATCAAGACGGTGATGATCACCGGCGATAACCCCCTCACCGCCGCGGCCATCGCCGCCGAAGCCGGGGTGGATGACTTCCTCGCCCAGGCCACCCCCGAAACCAAGCTGAAACTCATCCGTGAATACCAGGCGGGCGGCCGCCTGGTGGCCATGACCGGCGATGGCACCAATGATGCCCCCGCCCTGGCGCAAGCGGATGTGGCCGTCGCCATGAACACCGGCACCCAGCCAGCCCGCGAGGCTGCCAACATGGTCGACCTTGACAGCAACCCCACCAAGCTGATCGAGATCGTGGAAATCGGCAAACAGCTGCTGATGACGCGTGGCTCATTGACAACTTTCAGCATCGCCAACGACGTGTCGAAATACTTCGCCATCATACCGGCTGCCTTTGCCACTACCTACCCCCAGCTCGAAGCGCTCAATATTATGCGCCTCGCCACCCCCGAGAGTGCCATCCTGTCTGCTGTGATCTTCAACGCCCTGATCATCATTGCACTGGTGCCCCTGGCCTTGAAGGGTGTACCCTACCGCGCCAGGGCAGCAGCCCAGCTTTTACGGGATAACCTGCTCATCTACGGGCTGGGCGGCCTGGTAGCGCCATTCATCGGCATCAAGCTGATCGATACGGTCTTGAGATTATTGCACCTGGTGTAATGCATTGAGGCGAGCAGGCGATACATTAAGGACATGTCTTATTCGAAGAAAGGTGAATTATGAACAGGTATCATTTATCATTCTCAGCTGCCATCGTCATCAATTGCCTGATTGCCTTGTTGAGCGTGATCGCCCTGACCATAGTGATGCTGCTGATTGGTCGCAATGTTTTGGGAAGTGCAGTCGTTGCCTTGTTATACTTGGTACCGGTGGGGTGGAATGCTGCTCGTTTGGGGCAGGGTGCGGGTGTATGCGCTGCAGTGATGGCATCCCTGGCTTTTGATTATTTTTTCATTACTCCATACTACACTTTTGCAGTAGACCAGGTCGAAAGCTGGCTGGTATTGTTTATTTTCCTGCTGGTATCGATTGTGGTCATCGGTCGCATCCAAACGGGTCTGACGAAAGCCCATAACAGCGAGCGCGAAGCAATATTCATGTATGAGCTGAGCTCAAGCCTCGCAGGCTTGCACACCCAGGCATCGGTTGTGCATGCCCTTGCCATCCATTTGCAATTGATGTTCCAGGCAGCCTTGGTTGAGGTCACCGTCCAAGCAACTGGCCAGGCTAAATTCCTGCAGGATAGCGCGCCACAAAACATAAAACCCAAGGGGATTCCCGATCTTATCCTACCTATCCTGGCTTCACCGGGTTTGATCGGAGAGATACGCATCTGGCGCGGGTATGGCTGGTTGCCGCCTGAGGGCAGCCGGTTATTAACCAACTTTTGCACCCAGGCTTCGCAGGCACTCGAGCGGGCACGCCTGGCAGAAGTGGACGCATACCCGGCCTTAGCTACAAAACCGCTCCAGGGATGATATGCGCACCCAATTACGGCCAGCGATAGTATCCATACTGGTATTCACCCTTCTGACCGGCATCATTTATCCCCTGGTCATCACGGGAATCGCCCAGGGCATCTTCCCGCACCAGGCGAATGGCAGCCTGATTACGCAGAATGGACAGGTGGCTGGCTCCCAAATGATCGGCCAGCAGTTTGATGACCCCCGTTATTTCTGGGGACGCCTCTCTGCCACTTCTCCCTACCCGTATAACGCCGCCGCCTCTTCGGGGTCGAACCTCGGCCCAACCAATCCGTATTTAATCAAAGAGGTCACTGCCCGCATCGTTGCCTTGAAAGCCGCTGATCCATCCAACAATGCTCCCATCCCGGTCGACCTGGTAACCTCCTCGGGGAGCGGGCTCGACCCTGATATCAGCGTCGACGCGGCCCTATACCAGGTTGCACGGGTGGCTAAAGCTCGTGGGTTGAGCGAAACTGTGGTTCAAGAGCTGGTAAACCAATACACCCAGGGTAGGCAGCTGGGCTTTTTGGGTGAGCCACACCTCAATGTGCTCGCGCTCAACCTGGCGTTGGATGCGTTAAAATAATAGTCAGAGGTTAGAGAGATGAGTAATGAACCTCCCCAAAAACGGCCAGACCCCGATGAGCTTTTAGCCCGCCTCAACGCGGAGGATAAGCAGCGCCAGCAGGGACACCTCAAAATTTTCTTCGGGTACGCCGCAGGGGTCGGAAAAACCTATGCCATGCTGGAAGCCGCTCACCAGCGCAAGGCTGAAGGTGTGGATGTAGTGGTGGGGTACGTGGAAACGCACCAGAGGGTGGAAACAGAAAACATGCTGCGCGGTCTGGAGACCATTCCGCCAAAGACTATCACCTACCGTAGCATCCACCTTCAGGAAATGGATATCGACCGGATACTTGAGAGAAAGCCGCAGCTGGTGCTAGTGGATGAGCTGGCACATACCAACGCGCCGGGTTCTAGGCATACCAAGCGCTATCAGGACGTGGAAGAGTTGATTGAAGCCGGTATCCATGTGTATACCACGCTGAATATTCAGCATCTTGAGAGTATGAACGATGTGATCACCCAGATCACGGGCATCATCGTCCGAGAGACAATCCCTGACCGCGTGATTGACGAGGTGACCGATATCGAGCTGGTTGATTTGCCCACGGACGAGCTGCTTAACCGGCTTAAAGAAGGCAAGGTATATATTCCCGAGCAGGCGCAACGCGCCATCGAACGCTTCTTCCGCCAGGGAAACCTCACTGCCTTGCGCGAGCTCACCATGCGCCGCGCCGCCCAGCGCGTGGACGATTTGATGCTGGATTATATGGGCAGGCGCGCCATACCCGGCCCGTGGCCGGCCAGTGAGCGCATCCTGGTCTGCATCAGCCCTGGGGCAGTGAGCGAGCGCTTAATCCGCAGTGCCCGTCGCCTGGCCGATGAGCTGAAGGCTGAATGGTTCGCCCTGTACGTCGAAACCCCTCAGCACATCTCATTATCCCCCGGGCAACGCGAGCGTATCGACCGGATGCTGCTCCTCTCGGAGGAACTTGGTGCCAAATCGATCACCCTTCCCGGCCTATCGGTGGCTGAGACCGTGGCCAATTATGCCCGTGACCAAAATATTACCAAGATCATCATCGGCAAATCGCGCCGCCCGGCCTGGGTCGATTGGCTGCGCGGATCGGTAGCCAACAAGCTGATCCGGCAGAGTGAGCCCATCGATGTTTATTTCGTGAATAGCATCCCTCAGGACGAAGCCCCACGCAAGGTAACCCAGCCTGTACGCTACTGGCAAACCCACAGACAATGGTTAAGTTATGTCTATGGACTACTGCTGGTCGCTGCTGCTACGGGCGTCTCCGCTTTGATTGCCCCTTACATCTCGCCCACCAACGTGGTGGTGTTTTATTTATTATCCACCGTCCTGGCTGCCGTATTCCTGGGGCGAGGTCCTGCGATCATGACCTCGATCTTGAGCGTTGCAGCCTTCGACTTTTTCTTCGTTCCGCCCCACCTGACCCTGGCAGTCTCCGATACCGAATATATCCTGACCTTTCTCGGGTTGCTGGTTGTTAGCCTGGTAATCAGCTACCTGACGACCCAAACGCGCCAGCAAGCATTAGCCGCCCAGAGGCGCGAGTTGCAGACCGCCGCCCTGTATGAGCTGGGCCGTGACCTGACCGCCGCTGTGGGGTTGGACGCAGTTGCGAAAACGATTATCGACCATATCAGCCAGATCTATTCACGTGAGGTGGCTATTTTCTTACCTGTGCAGGGTGAACTGAAGCTCTACAAAGCCACCCCCGGGTTGAGTGTGGCTGAAAATGAGCTGGCGGTTGCTAGCTGGGCCTTCCAGCATGCGCATAATGCCGGCCGAGGTACCGATACCCTGCCGGATGCTTCAATGCTGTACCAGCCGCTCAAGACCACGCGTGGCGTCATCGGTGTATTGGGGATTAAACCGATCAACGCCAGCTCATACTATAGCCCGGACCAAAGGCGCATCCTGGATGCCTTTACCAACCAGGTGGCCCTGGCAATTGAAGGCGCCCAGTTGGTGGAACAGGCCCACCAGGCGGAGTTATTGGAAGCTACCGAAAAATTACAGACCGCTTTGTTGAATTCCATCTCGCATGATTTGCGTACCCCCCTGGTATCCATCACGGGTGCGCTAAGCAGCCTGGAAGAAACCAATCCTGCTATTGGAGAAGAGGACAGGCGCAGCCTGATCGAGACCGCCCGGGAGGAGGCTGAACGTCTGAACAGGCTGGTGGGCAACTTGTTGGACATTACCCGCCTGGAAGCCGGGCCTGTGCAGCTTCACTTGGAGTCCTGTGACGTTCAGGAATTGATCGGCTCAGCACTGGAGCAAATCGGGATGCCTCTCAAAGGTCGGCGGGTAAACGTGGATATTCCTCCTCAATTACCTCTGGTGCCTCTAGATTTCGTGCTCTTCAGCCGCGTATTGGTGAACGTGATCGATAACGCTCTCAAGTATTCGTCCCCTGAGAAACCGGTCGAAATTCGTGTGGGTACATCAAAACAAGCTTTGGTAATCAGCATCACAGACCATGGTGATGGCATCCCGCCGGAAGAGCTCGAGCACATCTTCGATAAGTTTTACCGTGTTCAAAGGCCAGACAATGTAAGCGGCACCGGCTTGGGCTTATCCATCAGCAAGGGTATTGTTGAGGCCCACGGGGGGAGTATCAAGGCAGAAAATTTACAGGATGGCGGAGCAATTTTCACGATAAGCACACCTCTGGAGGCGAGGGGGAATCATGACTGAGATTGGCTTACGTATACTGGTGGTCGACGATGAACGCGCCATCCGGCGATATTTACACGTCGCACTGAACGCCCAGGGATATACAGTTTATGAAGCCAATAGCGGAAAAGAAGCCATAAATTCAGCCATTGCCGATCGGCCAGACTTGATCATTCTGGACCTCGGTCTGCCAGACATGGATGGCATCGAGGTTACCCGGCAGCTGCGCGAATGGTCTAAAATTCCCATTATCGTCCTCTCCGTCCGTGAGCGTGAAACCGATAAAATCAGTGCCCTGGATGTGGGGGCAGATGACTACCTGACCAAGCCTTTCAGTACAGGCGAGTTGATGGCCCGCATGCGCGCTGCATTGAGGCACACCACACAATCGGCAGTCGATCCAGTTTTCGAGATTGACAATCTTAAAGTGGACCTCACGCGACGGCAGGTAAAAATTGATAACGAGGAAATCTCTCTGACACCCACCGAATATGACTTGCTGCGCATCTTGGTGCAAAATGCCGGCCGGGTGTTAACCCACCGTCAGATGTTGCGCCAGGTATGGGGAAATGCTTACGAGGGTGAGATGCACCTGCTGCGCGTGAATATGAGCAACCTGCGCCGCAAGATAGAGCCCGATCCCACTCGGCCGCGGTATATTATCACTGAACCCGGGGTTGGCTATCGCCTGAGGACCTCAGCATAACCCTGGCGTCTAAAGCCCGGCAGCCATTATTTTCCTGGAAAACCCGCAGGGGGTTGATGTCCAGCTCGTTGATCTCGGGGAAGTCGATCAACAATTGTGATAGCCTCAGCAGGGCTTCACTCACTGCTTGCAGGTCTGAAGGCTTGTGACCTCGTGCTCCCTTGAGGATCGGCGCACCGCGCAGCTCGTCGATCATCTCACGCGCCTCCCTGGGTGTGATGGGTGCCACCCGCAGCGACACTTCCTCGAGCACCTCCACGAAAATCCCCCCCAACCCGATCATCACCACCGGCCCGAAGTTGGGGTCCTGCCTACCGCCCAGGATCAGCTCCTGCCCACCCGTCACCATGGGCTGCACCAGCACGCCATCAATTTTAGCCTCCGGGTACGAGCTTTGGATGCGCCCCAGCATATCCTCGAAAGCTTCCTGCACGGCAGGCTCGTTGCGCAGGTTGAGCTGCACGCCGCCCACATCCGACTTGTGCGAGATTTGCTCGGAGATCACCTTAATTGCCACCGGGTAGCCCATTTTTTCGGCAGCCCGCACGGCTTCTTCCACCGTGGCGGCGTGCACTCCTACCGCCGTCGGGATGCCGTAGTGCTCCAGCACCTGCATTGATTCGGAAAGCAGCAAGTCGCGCCGCTCAGCCCTTGCCTGGTCAATCAGCCTGCGCACCGCTTGCTGGTTTACCTCGAAGGCCGGTGGAACCTCGGCATTGCGTATTTCCTGAATGCGGCTGTAATAGCGGTAGCTCATCTCCAGCGCCCGTATAGTCTCCACCACTGCGGTGAAGATGGGGAAAGGATAAGTCTGCCGCAGGTAGTTCACTTCCTGGGCTGAAGTGGACACATAGTAAGCCACTGGCTTTTCGTATTTCTTGGCCAGCTCGATCACCATCTCCAACAGCTTGCGGCTGGCCTCGATTTCACGCTCCGAAGCAGTGTGCAGGAACACCACCCCATCCACATTGGGCAGCCGCAGGGCCTGCTCCAGGATCATTACATACACATCCCAGTCGAACAGGTCTCCCAGGTCCACCGGATTGGTCAGCTTGATCACCGAGGCGCGCAGGTGTTTCTCGATCTCATCCAGGAAGGATTGCGGCAGTTTGGCCAACTCGAACCCCGAGAGCTCGCTGGAATCAGCGGCTACCACTGCGTGGCCGCCCGAGCGCGAGATGATCGCCAGGTTCTTGCCGCGCATGGGGGGCAGGCGCAGGGCCTTCAGGTTGTTGAGCAGGCTGGTGGCATCGTGCACGCGCACGATATCTGCCTGTTTGAAGGCAGCCTCAGCCACTTTGTCATCGCTGGATAGCGCCGCAGTATGCGAGGCGGCGATCACCTTACCCAACCTTCCAATGTTAGACTTGAACACCAGGATGGGCTTGGTGGAGCGGCAGGCAATGTCCATCAGCCGCCGCCCATCCCTCAGGCTCTCCAGGTACATAAAAATCGCCCTGGTCCCTGGGTCATCCAGCAAATACTCCAAAACATCCTCAGCGGTAATGTCGAGCATGTTGCCCACCGAGATGAACTTGTTCGGGTGTATGCCCTCGTTCATCATCAGGTTGAGCACCGAGAAGCCCACCCCACCGCTCTGTGAGATCAGCGAAACCTCCCCTAATTCGGAGGGCTTTTTCAGGCGCAGGAATGGCACGCTGAAGCCGTTGTCCACATTGATGATCCCCACGCAGTTCGGGCCGATGAAGCGGATATCGTGACGGTGTGCCACCTGGCAGATTTGCTCTTCCAGCTGCAAGCCTTCCTCCCCATACTCGCGAAAACCGGCTGTCTCGATGATCGCCCAGCGCACTCCCTTTTGGCCGCATTCCTCCAGCAGTGATGGAACGGTGCGCGCCGGGGTAAGGACCACCGCCAGGTCGATGTGGTCGGGAATGTCCGAGATCGAGCGGTAGATGCGGTGGGTCTGCACGAAACCGCCCGAAGGCCCCACCGGGTATACGATGCCCCCAAAGCCAAATTCGAGCAGGTTGCCCACAATGTTGCGCCCCAGGTTGTCCGGCTTATCCGAGACGCCGATCACTGCCACGCTGTTTGGGTAGAAGAACTCGCGCATGTCGTTTAACCTCCAGCCAATGCAAAATCAAAGCATCAAGGTTAAATTATAGTCGAGGTGGAGGCATAAATGCGACCAATATTACATCCCATGTGCCTACAGGCGCTA
>CAYLPS010000047.1:0-25279 GCA_964385625.1 uncultured Anaerolineaceae bacterium
TATTATTTGTCCAAATCCTGCTTTGTCAAAGCACCGGGTAGGTTGGAGGGTTAATTGGCCTGCCTTTATCACCTTTGGCTGGGTGGTTATCTGACCGCATCAATCGTAAAGTGCTATTAGCCGTTTGTTTTTTCTCAGGAGCATGCGGCATGCTCACCCTGGCAATCGCTATCAACCTTTGGCATTTCTGGGCGGCTGCTTCCCTGTTATATGTCCAAAGTATCGTGGGAACGGGGATCGGTTCGGCTTTGATTACTGACCTGGTTCCAACAGAATTATTGGGGCGAGGGTTGTCGATCTATAATTCCACCGGCTGGATCGGGGGTATCATGGGCTTTGCGGTGAGTGGGTTGGCAATTAGTAATTTCGGGATGAGCCCTACGTTTGATGTTGGCGCTATCATCGTGCTGTTAGCGATTTTCATCCTGATCCCCATCAGGCACCATCACTCGATTGCTTGACCTCTATAAACATAATCACCCACCTTATAATGAGCGATCGCGATATTTCCGGTCACGATCAGTCAATACGATAAATAATCTGGTAAAAATGACAATTCCTTGATTTAATATAATATGGTGGTAAAATCCTTGCGCACGTGTCCCTGTAGCTCAATTGGATAGAGCATTTGCTTGCGGAGCAAAGGGTCGGGAGTTCGAGTCTCCCCAGGGACGCCTGTAGAGCGGGTTTCCCGCTCTTTTAATTTGTGAAGAGGGTGTAATTTGATGGAAAAACAAATCCAAATTTTGCTCACCAATGATGACGGCATCCAATCTCCCGGGTTGTGGGCCGCGGCGGGGGCGCTTTCGGAACTGGGTTATGTGCACGTGGTGGCACCGCGTGAGCAATTTTCAGGTGCAGGACGCAGCCTGCCCTCCACTTCCGATGGCATTATCACCCCGCAGCAAATCGTGGTGAACAGCAAGCAGTGGACGGTGTACAGCGTGGGGGGCACGCCTGCCCAGGCCATCCTGCACGCCATCTGCGAGATTCTTCCCCAACCTCCCGACCTGGTGGTATCGGGGATCAATTACGGGGAAAACCTGGGGATCGGGGTCACCGTCTCGGGGACGGTGGGAGCTGCCATGGAAGGAGCAGGTAACAACATCCCCTCTCTGGCAGTGAGCCTGGAGACTGATACCGCCGATCACCTGTCCTACTCCACCAAAGTGGATTTTTCGGCAGCAGCATACTTCACCATCCTTTTTGGGCGCATGATGCTGGAAAGCCGCCTTCCAGACGATGTGGACTTGCTCAAAGTGGATGTGCCGCGGGACGCCACCACCAGCACACTCTGGCAGGTGACCCGGCTTTCACGCCAGGCCTACTTCGTGCCGGTCACTCCCAAGCGCACCGCCTGGGATTCACCGGAGACGGTGGGCTACCGGCGTATCGATGAGCTGAACGAAAGCGCCGATGATACCGACGTGTATTGCCTGAGGGTGAAGCGCATGGTGTCGGTGACGCCGCTCAGCCTGGACATGACTTCCAGGGTGGTGCTGAAGGATTTTGAAAAGCTGTTACGAGGTGGGTGATGGGCTATTTCTTTTCAATTCCCGCAGCATCAGGAAGTGGAGATGGGGGTTAGCGGCGACAACAGATTGCGGTGGGGTAACAACGTCAGCGCCGCCAGCTAGGTTGGTGACCAATACCCCAGCCTCACGGGCGATCAATGCGCTAGCTGCTATATCCCAGGGTTTGAGACGCAATTCCCAATAACCATCGAAACGGCCACATGCCACATAACACAGGTCCAGGGCGGCCGAACCCATGCGGCGTACTCCCTGTGAGCGCAGGGCGAAGTGCACATAATGGTCCAGGTTGGTCTCGGGGTTGGTGCGGATATCGTACGGGAAGCCGGTCACGAGCAGGGCATGATCGAGGTCGGGGGAAAAGGCGGGGTGGATGGGCTGGCCGTTGAGCCAGGCGCCTTTACCAACTTCGGCGCTAAAACACTCATCGCGCGAAGGGTCAAAGACCACTCCTAAGTGAAGATTATTCTCAACGGCATAAGCGATAGAAACGGAATAGACAGGGATGCCGTGCACGTAATTGACCGTGCCATCTAACGGGTCGATATACCATACTCGGCCTGTATTACCGGAGATTTCAGCGCTTTCTTCCGCCACAATACCGTCATTGGGATAATGCTGATGGATATAATCGAGAAGGAACTGTTCTGAGTGGCGATCGGCCTCAGTGACTAGGTCGATGGCACCCTTATAATCGACCCGTACATGCCGGCCAAAGTTTTGGCGCAGGATTTCTCCAGCCTGATTGGCGAGGGAGGAAAGGTCGTCGAGGGATGGAAAAATATGGGACATTTAACGGATTGATTTACAAAGCCACCGATAGCAGGGGTACGATCATCTCGTCAGCGGAGAGGCCACCATGCCTGCCCACCAGGGGGTTCTCCTTGTCAGCCCACCACAGGTAGGCGTCGTTGCGGGCGGCCACAAGCAGGTCGCCCAGGCGGTCCATCAGGCGCGGGTGGGGCGTGCTGGGTCCGAACATGCCCTTCGCCACCGCCTCCGTGGGGTCGAGGAAGATGAATTGGCCGGGCCAGGCCTGGTCAAAGTAGCTCTGCACCTGGTCAATGCAGCCTGGCCGCACAAACAGGTACATCAGGCGGCTCTCACCGGTGGGCCGGATGTGCAACAGGCGGGTGAGATCGGGGTGATTGCGTAGGTCATATTGGGCCGACTTTTGGGTGGCAACCATGCCGTGGTCGGCAGTCAGCAGCACCAGGGTGCCCTTGCGGAGTGCAGGCGAGAGCTTCTCCATGAATTGCTGCTCAAATGCCCGGCTGAAATCTCCAAATTCGGTGGCAGTGCGCTCGTCATCGGGGTGATAGAAGTGTGAGAAGTGGTCAATCTGGCCGGTGTAGACCCAGAAATATAGCATCTGGCGCGGGTTCGACTCTACCAGGTGGCGCAAGTTGACCCACAACTCGCCGGGGGTGTAGTAACCGTGGGGGTCCACATCTTTAAAAAACATCTGCGACAGGCCTGAATGGATGATGCTGCGATGCTGAAGCGCGTAGCAGCGGATACCAGATGCAGCAAGGTGAGAGCCCAGGGTGTCTGTATTAAGGAATAGCTCCGGGTTGAAGCCGGCTTTCATCAGGCTGCCGGCATCGTTCGAAAAGCTGATCGGCGCATGGGCGATCATATTGCTCACCACACCATATTCCTTCAGCCACAACTCGTAGCCGACGATGGCATGTTCAGCCGGGCTACGTCCGGTCCACAAGGAGGTGAGGGCGGTGGCGGTGGTGGATGGAACCACCGAGGTCAGGGCTGTAAGCTGGCCCTGCTCGGCTAGCCGCGACCACACCGGGGCCGTTCCATCAGACATCCAGCGCTGCAGGCGGTGCAGCGAGAGGGCATCCACCAGGATGAGGATGATGCGTTGAATATTCGGTGGTGTAATGGTCAGCCCGGGGCGCAGGGATGGAGCGCCTAACAGTCCTGCACCCAGCAGCTGCGAGACTGTGGAAGGCAGGTTGAGGATAGAGCCACCCAGGTAATTGGGGTGGACGAAGCTTGCATCCAGGTCCAATCCTGGAATGCGGAATTCCTTAATGCGGGGCAAGACGCTTGCGCTTATATCACTCATGACTCACAACCATTAGCGAGCCATGGGTTCTTTTTGATATAATTTCGAAACTGGTGACGAGCTTGCATAACCAATCCACCTCTCATGCGATGTCGAAGGGTTATCTTACCCTATTTTTTCGCTTTGCTCTAGGGTTATCGCTTTTACTGGCTTTAACTGCCTGTAAGCAGCAAAACGAGGCCGCCACAGAAGCTCAACCCTACGCCAGGCAAACATTAACCTCCCAGGCAGTCTTGCCAACTCGCACCACCGGACAGGCGAATAGCCGTGAGAAACCCACCCCATTGCCCGCCATACCTCCCACGCCCAACCAGCTGACGCCCACAAATCTGGGTGCATCGTCTGCAGACCTGAACAATGTGGTTGTCGAGGTGTGGCAGCCCTGGAGCGGAGATGCTGGTGATGTTTTCAAGGAAACCCTGGAAGCCTACAGCCGCATAAACCAGTGGGGAATCAGGGTGCACGTGAAAAGCTTTCCTGATTTTGGCAGCCTGGATGAGGCCATGGATACCGCCATCTCCACACATGATCTACCCGATGTGGTGGTGGATTACGGCTACCAGGCCCGGCAGTGGGATGCTCGTGAGGTGTTAATCGACCTGACCCCCTATGTGAACGACCCGGTGTGGGGATTGACGAAGGGCGAACAAGCTGACTTTTTGCAGAATTTCTGGAGCGAGGATATCGTTCAAGATCCCGCGATAAACCTGCAGGAACGCCTGGGCATCCCCTTCTACCGCTCTGCCTATGCCCTGTTTTACAACCAGAGCTGGGCAACAGAGATGGGTTTTACCAGCCCTCCGGCCACACCGCGGGATTTTAAGGAGCAAGCCTGTGCTGCTGCACAGGAGCTATCTGTACAGAACGGGGGTAAGGGGGAGGGCGAGGGCGGCTGGCTGGTTACCCCTCAGCCTGCAACGCTGGTGGGTTGGATCTATGCCATGGGTGGAAACCTGATCCAGAACGGTTCCGACAGTTATACCTTCAACACGGCCAAGTCACAAGCGGCATTGGAATACATAAAGGATTTGCAGAACAGCGGCTGCGCCTGGGATGATTCCACTTTATATCCAACGGATGAGTTTGCCAACCGGCGGGCACTTTTTATCGTGGGAAGCCTGTACGATATCCCTTCCCAGCTGGCAGCATTTAACCAGGCGGGAAACGCGGATACATGGGCGGTGATTCCTTTCCCATCCGATAATAAACCGGTGGTGGTCACTTATGGCCCGTCGCTGATGATTACCGGCTCCACGCCTGCCCGGCAGCTTGCCGACTGGCTGGTGGTTAAGTGGCTGGTCTACCCCCCCAACCTGACCCAATGGGTGAAGGTTACGGGCACTTACCCAACACGGCAAAGTGTCCTGGGCTATTTGAGTGAGAATGGAGAAACTGGCGCACCGTGGACCCAGGCGCTCGAGCTCCTGCCGGATGGGCGCGCCGAGCCAGGATTGGCTTCGTGGAGCATTTTGCGCTGGGCGCTGAACGACACCCTGGATGAGCTGCTTAGCCCGCAGTTGAGCGAAGAACGAATCCCCGGGCTGCTGGAAAACCTGGACAGCCTGGCAGCAGAGGTGGTTAACCAGCTACCATGATGGCTGAGCTGCGGCGCGTGACGATCTATAGCGATGGGGCTTGCGAGCCAAACCCGGGAAAGGGCGGCTGGGCTGCTTTGCTGATATACGGCAGCCACGAGAAAGTAATCAGTGGGGTTGACGCTCATACCACCAATAATCGCATGGAGCTGATGGCTGCAGTAAGCGCCTTGCAATCACTCATAGGGCCGTGCCGGGTGGATTTTTATACCGATTCGGAATATCTGCACCGGGGGATTACTGAGTGGTTGCCAGACTGGCGGCGCAGGGGATGGAAACGCAAAGGGGGCAGGCTGGCAAACATCGACTTATGGCAGGAACTGGCATCCCGCATAGCCGAACACGAAATCACCTGGCACTGGGTAAAAGCCCACGCCGGAAACCAATTTAATAACCGGGTTGACGAGCTGGCGCGTGGTGCAATGCATCAAATTCCTTGACCATGCCGATGGTATACAGTATACTCACCCGCGCCGGGGTGTAGCGCAGTTCGGTAGCGCACCGCGTTTGGGACGCGGGGGTCGGCGGTTCGAGTCCGCCCGCCCCGACTATGGCCAAGATTAAATTCGACGGAGTATTGGAAGCTGCCCATTTTAGTTCAGATGGGCAATTAGTTTGGGTGCGGGTGTATGAGCGTGAGAACGCCGGGTTTACCGACCGCATCATATTAAGCCGGGCAGATTTTATCAAGCAGCTTGAAGCAGGCAAGCGCTATATGCTTGGAGAGCGGATTCTCAATATGGGGGGGACATTCAACGTCTCGAAGCCGGTTCACCTGGTGAATAAGGATGGAAAAAAGCTGATCGTGGTGGGCGATTCTAACAGCGCCAGCCAGGATGTGCTGAGCATTGTGCCTCTTATATAATTTACGCATGTAAATTCGAGATCAGCTAAATCAGGCGGCTTAAGAGCCGCTTTTTTGTTCATCAATATCATCCCCAAGCGGCGGTATAATTTTTTCATGTTATCAGGTTACCTGGCACCCAGCTTGCATCCACTTTCTATACCCAACCAATAAAAGGTAATCCACGGAGCTCAGCCATGAAACTGATCGAACCCCCCAAGAAAGTAATTGAGAAGGATGCCTTCGAAAAATCGATCGAGCAAATCAAGCAGTTATTCCAATTTAGAAATGCGGGCCAGGCTGCTGAAGAAGCCCTCATCACGCGCTTCATGAAGGGACTGGATAATCGCTTCGTGATGTTACGCAACCTGCAGCTGGAAAAAGAAACAGGGGTGTTCCCGCCCATTTTAATTGGCCCAGCAGGATTATTCGTTTTGAATATTAGCCACGCTAAAGGATTTTTCAGGGCGAAGGACGATGCATGGCTTGAAATGAATAAAAATTCTCAAAAGTACGGCTCGGCACGTCCCAATTTGATCAAACAGACCCGGGAATACGCCCAAAAATTGGCAGACATATTGGAAGCACGTGGTAAAACACATCCGGAAATAATGCCTATTTTGGTCTTCGCCGACCCAGGAGCCAATGTAGAGACTTCCAACCCTGCAATTCGCATTGTGCGCATGGATGGCATTGAAAGCTTGCTCGATGCCTTCTTGAGGTCAGCAGACGTATTAAAGCCCACTGAGATCAACAACCTGTCTGATACGCTCGAGATCATGGCAAATCCTGAAAAAGCGATCCCGCTGGGTGAAGGAGAGGATTTTTTTGGGCGCGACCTGCTGCTGCCGGAGAAGAAATCCGGTTTTAAATTATCCAATCTCTCATTGCCGAACGAGCTGCTGCTACCACCTGTGGAGCAGAGGTTAAAATTTACTCAAAAACAATGGGTTATACTGGTTATAATGCTGGTGTTTACGATTGTGATATTGATTGTTGCTATTATGTATGCATTGAGTATTTTTTGATATATGGAAACCTGGGGAAGCATTTGCCAGCACCCTTCCTTTCACTGATTGTCCCGGCTCACAATGAAGAAACGCGCCTGCCCGACACCCTCATCGAGGTGGATGAATTTATTGCAGCGCAGTCTTATTCTACTGAAGTGGTGCTAATTGAAAATGGAAGCCAGGATCGCACATTTGTGATCGCCCAGGAATTCGCCTCCACCCACCCACAGTTCAGGGTGCTCCAGAACACCCTGAGTGGCAAAGGCAGGGCGGTGAGGCAGGGGATGCTGGCAGCCCGTGGAGAGTTCCGCTTCATGTGTGACGTGGATTTATCCATGCCTATCGCGGAGGTAAATCGCTTCCTACCGCCAAAACTCGAAGGTTATGATATCAGCATTGCCTCGCGCGAAGCCCCAGGCGCGGTGCGTTACAACGAGCCCTATTACCGCCACCTGGTTGGGCGAGTTTATAATGGCTTGATCCGCACCCTGGCCTTACCAGGCTTGCAAGATACCCAATGCGGCTTCAAGTGCTTTGCCAAACGTGCGGCAGAAGATTTATTCCCCCGGCAAACGCTCACCGGATGGTCTTTTGATGTGGAGATCCTGTATATCGCCCGAATTTTGGGTTACCGGACGGTTGAGATTCCCATTAACTGGTACTACCACCCGAACAGCAAGATCAGTGTGGTACGTGATTCATTCAGGATGGGCTTGGACCTGCTCACCATCCGGTTAAATGCCTTGCGTGGCATCTATACACGAGCGCATGCCCGCCTTTGACCGCAACCTGATCCCGGCAGAGCCGGACCTTTCATTTGAGAGGGCTTTGTGGAAAGCCGGTCTCACCCGGGTGGCGGGGATTGATGAGGCAGGCAGAGGAGCGCTGGCCGGCCCGGTAGCCACGGCAGCGGTGATCCTGCCGCCTGATGAAGAGTTGGCGGGGTGGATGAGAGGGGTGCGGGATTCCAAGCAGTTGTCGGCTGCGCAGAGGGAGGCCGCAAGGGGAGTAATCGTGCAATTTGCGGTATGCTGGGGTGTGGGTTTTGCCAGCGCCTGGGAGATCGACCGGATGGGTATCCTACCAGCCACACGCCTGGCAGCTGGCCGGGCACTGCAAAAACTGGCTCAAGCTCCCATGCATATCCTGCTGGATTACCTGTTCTTACCGGAAGTTGAGATTCCGCAAACCGCACTGGTGAAGGGCGACTGCCGCTCGCTGAGCATTGCGGCGGCTTCCATCTTGGCAAAAACAGACCGAGACGCCCAAATGCGCCAGCTCGACTTACTTTACCCCGGTTATGGCTTTTCAGAGCATAAAGGATACGGCACCTTGCAGCACCGGTCGGCTCTCTTGCAGCTGGGGGTGTGCCCCGAGCATCGTCTTAGCTTTGCACTGTATTCGCAAGATGACCTGCCAGGTGATACATCCGATGTTGAAATTTAGCTGACCGGTCTGTTAGGCAATTGCCTAGAAAAACCCCCAGTTTTTCTCCTTCCAGCCATGCTGGCCACGCAAGGGGACAAAAGCCACTGGCGCGATATGCTCCTGGTGATATTCTCCACCCTTCTTGTACCAGCGGTCCAGCATCTGCCCACCCGAGCCACCCTCGGGTAACACCAGCCGGCCGCCCTCATCAAGCTGGTCGAATAGCGGTTGGGGGACGCGAGGCGCGGCAGCTGTGACGATAATGGCCTGGAAGGGAGAAAATTCAGGTAAGCCCAGCGTGCCATCCCCCACGTGGACGGTCACATTGCTGAGGTCCAGTTTTAGCAGCACTTGTGCGGCTTTTTCTGCCAGTGCTGGGTGGCGCTCAATGGTGTGCACCTGACGCGCCAGGGCAGCCAAGAGAGCCGCCTGGTATCCCGAGCCTGTGCCCACCTCGAGAACAACCTCATCCCCTTGCAATTCAAGAAGCTCGGTCATCAACGCCACAATATAAGGTTGTGAGATGGTCTGGCCATGCCCAATAGGCAAGGGGCCATCAGAGTAGGCAACATTGGCGTACTCCTCCGGGACGAACCAATGACGCGGGACCTTTTGCAGGGCATCCACCAGGCGCTCTTCACGGATGCCGCGCGCGACAATTTGCTCGTTAATCATGCGGTTGCGCAAATTATCATAATAAGATTCGTCTTCCATGTCCATTGAAGATTACAGGTTGTGTAGCAGATATTTCCAAAAGTCATCGCGCTCACCCGGTAAAAAGGGCGAGTATATGCCCAGGCGATCCACAAGGCCGTGGTAACGCTCGCGAAGTGCAGCTGGTAAATCGCCTGGTAAAGCCACCACGGCAAACTCTGCCAGCATGTCATCGCTGATCAATGTTGCCATATCAGCCCAGTGCCCCTGCGCGGCCAGGGTCGAAAGTTGCGTGGCGATATCATCCCAGCCGTGGAGCTGCATAACTGCCCTGTAAGAGGGCGTGGAGGCATAGAAAGCAATCTGTGAGCGCACGAGATAGTTTTCTTCGGGTGTGGTGACTATGAAAGCCGAGGTAGAAATATTAAAGCCCTCCCGCTGGTTGTCAGCCTTAGATAATCCCTGCTGAATGGCTGGCAAGATCACTTCACGCAGGTAGCGCGGCGTATGGAAGGGATGGGCGTGAAAACCCTGGGCTGCTTCACCGGCCAGTTTTGCCAGCCCGGGGTTGACCCCGGCGATGTAAATGGGTATATCAGGAAATTTTATCGGCCCGGGGTTGAAGAAGGGGGTCATCAAGCTTAGCCGGTAATGCTCGCTGTGATAATTGAGCGGTTGGTTGGTCTGCCAGGTGTGCCAAAAGGCACGCACGGCGCCAATTTGCTCGCGCAGCATGCCCACCACTGATTCTGGCCAGGTCATACCGAAACGGCGCACGATGTGGGCTCTCACCTGCGTGCCGAGTCCCAGTATAAAACGCCCTGAGGAGAGATCAGCCAAATCCCAGGCTGTATAAGCGATGTTCGCCGGGCTGCGGGCAAATGCGATGGCCACTGCGGTGCCACAGGCTAATTTTCGAGTGTGCTCGGCAATGAGCGCCGCGGGCAGGAATGGATCGTGAATGGTTTCGGTAGACCATAAAGCGCAGAAGCCCAATTCTTCAGCCGCCATGGCAATGGCAGGCACCTTCGAAAGGGGAACAGGCGGCAGGGTGGCGTCGATGATGAAAGATGATGGAGATGAAGTATTCATAAAATAAATGAACCCTCTCTGTCAGCGGATGCGATAGCGAATCAGTGGCAATTAATCGCTGTTTATCTATGGATTTGCCAGATCTTCAGCTTTCCAATAGATATGCCAGCACCCACTGCGTGGTTGCAACCAGGGCGCCGAGGTGAGTGCGTTCATAGTTATGGGAGGCATCCACACCTGGCCCGATGAGGGCAACTGCCACATCGCCGCCGGCGCGCCAGAATGCTTCTCCGTCTGAGCCGTAATAAGGATAAACGTCCACTTGATAAGCAATATTATGCTTTTCTGCCAGCTGGCGCAGTCTTTGACTCAGGCCGTGATGGTAGGGCCCCCCTGAATCTTTAACACACAGGGTCGCGTGGAACTCATCGGAGGTTTGCCCCTCGCCCACTGCGGCCATGTCTACGCATACTAGCTCGGCGACCTCTGGCGGTATACCAGCAGCTGCCCCATGACCGACCTCTTCGTAATTGCTGATGAGAAAATACGTCGTTTGGGCCGGCTTCAGGCCGGCTTCGTGCAGAGACTTGATGGCGGTGACCAGGCAGGCCACACCGGCTTTGTCATCCAGGTGGCGCGAACGTACAAATTCATTGGTAACCTCCACGCGCGGGTCGAGCACGATGAAATCTCCGACCCTAACGCCCAACGCCTCGGTCTCTTTCCGGGATGCGGTGCGTGCATCCAGACGCACTTCCATGTTTTCGTCCTCGCGCTTGGCCTCGCTAACTTTAGCGCCATACACATGTGCGGAAGCCATTTCAAACAGAATGGTACCGCGGATGAGCTGCCCGGAGCTGGTGTATACCGTGCAGCCTTCTCCTTCGATGGTATTCCAGGCATAACCACCGATTTTTGTCAGCAAGAGGCGTCCGTTAGCCTTAATTTGCTTAACCATTGCGCCCAGGGTATCCGCATGGGCAGTCAGGGCACGCGCCGAGTCAGATTTAACCCCCTCCAGGCTGGCAACCAGGCCGCCCTTGCGTGTGCGTATGAGCGATAGCTCAGGAAATGAGCCGAGCGCGCTCTCCGTGTAAGCGATAGCCGGCTCGGCGAAGCCGGTGGGGCTGGGAGTATTCAAAAGCCCGTCAAGGATTTCCAGCAAGAATTTAGTGTCGAACATGGGAAGTGACATATTTGCACCCGCTAAATGGAATTCTCCTCCCCAAAGGAAGGTTTAATACCCCTTGATGATAAATAGATTAATCAACAGCCAGGCTAGATAGCCTGGCCTTCGAACGATATAATCGCATTTCTCCACTGTTCGGGGATCGCTACCGAGCGCATATTGTGGTAATCAAAAGCCACCAGCACACTCGAACCGCTGGCGAATTCGGTGGAGTCACGGGAATCTTCAATGCGATATTGTGAGGTCATGCTTTTATTACCGATGTGGGAGATACACACGCCCACCCGCACAGGATCGCCGAATTGAATTGGCTTGCGGAAGGTGATCTGAACGTCTGCCAGGATGATGCCGAGATTCAAGAAAGACCCTCCTTCCCATAATTTAAGCTGCTTGAGGTAAAAAACGCGTGCCTGCTCCATGTAGGTGAGAAATTTGGCATTGTTCACGTGCCCCTGAGGGTCGATATCACCATAGCGTACTTCAATGAGATGGTAGAATTGAAAATCGGTCATCTCTGAAATTATACCCTTATCCAGCCAGTTCCCCATACTGCCAGGGGGAAAAATTGACAAGTGGTGTGAATATGATCAGCCTCAGGCTACTGCACGTGTAGGACTATTGGCGAGAAGTTATAATTAAGACCGATATGCACTTTATTCCATTTCAGAAATTCAAGGCGGATCACGGGCTGGAATTCTTGTTCACCATCCTGTTGATCACTATTTTCACCCTGATCATCCTGCCTTTTCGCAGCCAGGGAGGGCAAGACCACACCATCCTGTCGCTGCTCTACTTGTTGCCGGTGGTGCTGAGCTCACTGTTGTGGGGGTTGGGGCCTGGCGCTTTGGCAGCTGTAATTTCCTTTCTGGTGTTGAATTACTTCTTCGTGCCGCCCTATAAAACCTTGCTGGTGCACCAGACTCAGGATTTGATCGTCTTGATCGTCTTTCTAGGGGTTTCGATCACCATTGGCCAGCTGGTTGCCCGAGTGAGCAAGAGCCTGGCAGCTTCCAAAGCACGCGAGCACGAGGCTATTCATCTATATGAGCTGATCACCCACCTGGCTGCTTCAAAAGATTCCCAGGAGATCATTTCAACGCTGGCAGAACAAACCCTGATTACCTTGGGTGCTCGTCAGGTCGAAGTGATGGTGGAGGGGCAAGCTGATATCCCGCCAAGCCACGTCAGGCTAGAAGGAAGTCAGCAGGCAGCTGCCAGGATCGACAGCAAACCCACCCACATCGTCCCGTTGCAATCGACCGGGGGCTTTTTAGGTGAAATTAGGGTGTGGCGTGAGAATGCGAAATTTTCACCCGAAGAAGAGCGCGTGCTCAACACCTTTGCCAGCCAGGGAGTATCGACCCTGGAGAGAATACGGCTTTCTCAGGCTGCTTCACGCGCGCGCTTACTTGAAGAAAGTGACCGGTTTAAGTCTTTACTGCTGTCATCGGTATCGCATGAGCTGCGCACGCCTTTAGCCACCATCAAGGCTGCTGTGACCGGCTTAAGCAGCCAAACTGTAGAGTGGGATTCCGATGCCCGCCAGGATCTCTTGAGCGCAGTCGAAGAGGAAACGGACCACTTGAACCTTTTGGTGGGTAACTTGCTCAACATGTCACGCATCGAGGCAGGCGCGCTGAAGCCCGAGTGCAGCTGGAATTCACTGGACGAGATCGTATCGACCTCTCTCGAGCGTACACGCCAGCAAACTTCTCGGCATGAATTGGTCGTCGAAGTGCCGCCCGAGCTGCCACCGGTACTCGTGGATTATTTCCAGATCGAGCAGGTATTCATCAACCTGATTAGCAACAGTACAAAATACTCTCCGGAAGGCAGCACGATACGTATCCAGGCGGTGAAGATGGATGAAGAGGCGCTGCTGGTGATGGTGAGCAACCAGGGCCCTCATGTGGCGCAGGAGGATCTCGAGAGGATCTTCGACAAATTCGTCCGGGTCACTGCCGCTGATAAGGTCACCGGTGCTGGGCTGGGCCTAAGCATCTGCAAAGGGATCATCGAGGCCCATGGCGGGCGCATCTGGGCAGAGAACCTGGAGCAAGGGTTCGGCTTCAAGCTCACCATTCCAATATCGTGGGATGGGTTCTCTCGTAAGGCTGGGGAGGAGCTCACCTGCGAATGACCACGCAACCCCACATCCTGGTAATTGATGATGAAGCTCAAATCCTGCGGGCACTGCGCACCATTTTGACCGCCAAGCAATTTAAGGTGAGTGTGGCCAGTAGTGGTGAGGAAGGCTTGACCCTGGCAGCAGCCCAAAAACCTGATTTGATCATTCTGGATCTCAGCCTGCCAGACATAGATGGCGTGGAGGTGTGCACCCGGTTGCGTGAATGGTCGCAGGTGCCGATCATCATCTTGTCGGTGCGGGATGGCGAGAGAGATAAGGTCTTCGCCCTGGATAGGGGCGCAGACGACTACCTGACCAAGCCTTTTGGCATCGAGGAGCTGCTGGCGCGCATCCGGGTGGCTCTGCGTCACTCTGCCCAGACCATGGGCAGCCAGAAGAGCCAGGTCATCTACACCGGGAATGTGGCTATTGACCTGGCAATGCACAGCATAAGTCGAGTTGGCGAGGAGGTCAAGCTTACCGCCACCGAGTTCAAACTGCTGGCTTACCTGGCTTCCAACGCGGGCAGGGTATTAACCAACCGGTCGATCCTTTCGCATGTCTGGGATCCCGCTGAGATGGATCGCGTCGAGTACCTGAGGGTCTACATCCGTCAGCTGAGGAAAAAGCTGGAAACCGATCCCGACCACCCCCACATTATCCGCAACGAGCCGGGGATAGGTTATCGATTCATGGTCGAAGATTGAAATCCGGAATATTAAAATAACCCAGGATTATGAAGGAGAGTAAAATTAGCAGTTTGGAGAAAGAATGGTAGACCAATTGAAACCCAAGAAAGCAGCCACCAAAATTCCAGACCTGGCTGGTGGGGCAGTAAGCCAGCTGAGGCAAGAGTTCACAGATAACCAGGAACTGTTACAGGCACAGCCCCCCCTGGTGCAGCGTTTCATCGAGACCCAGGCCTCATCTGTGGCAGAAGCAGTCATCCAGGATTTGCCCCAGGTGCGGTTCACCCTGCCCGACCGGGTTGTCTTGCATAAAGGTGCTGAGGCTAAGACGGCCACTATCCCAGGCGAGGCACGCGAGCAGATCACCGGGAGATTGATGGATCGATTAATGCGCACCGACTTACGCACCTCCCTGCGGCTCCGCCTTGGTGAGCTGGAGCAATCTAGCAACCGTGGAGTGGCAGTCAGTGCCGGTCTTCTCCGCCATGCCATTGCCCGGCACATGGTGCACAACATGCTCCCCTCGGGCCGTACCGTGCAATATACAGCAGCCGCCGATGAGGAAATACCCACCATTCCAGTGCAAAGAAAGCGAGAACAAGAATCGGCTATCATGGCCTCAACGGATGCCATCACTGCTGAGGAGGAACCGGCAGAAAAGGGCAGGGGTGAGCTGCTGGTGCCCTATGTGGAAGCGGCACGGCGTTTCTACTTGCCACAATGGGTGGCCTTCGACGATCAGGGGAAACTCCTGGTTGGCAGCGTGAGCGAAGCAGAAGCCAATGTGGCCTCCATGCAGCGTTATTTGTCGGTGCTGCATACTGCAGTGGGGTTAGCACCGTATATGGTGGCCGATGAGGAATACCAGCAAAAACGCTATGGGATCCTTGGCCAGCTGGTGAACCAGGGTCGCGCCCTGGCGCGTTATGAAGTGACAGAGATCATCGCCACGATCAAGAGACGCGCCGCCTCCAACGACTTGAACCGCGGCCTGAGCTTGAGCCTGCCCTATTTCAATGACCAATCCCTGAGCATGGAAGCTTACAATTTTGAGGTCATCCCCGCCGGGCGCATCATGTTTGTGCCGGCCTTCGTGGTGCGGGCTGCACGCGCTCAGGAAGCGAAGGTCGCCCAGGATACTCGCCTGAGCCACTCCACCCGCAGGCATTTGCTGGAAAAACTTAATCTGCTAGAGAAGGCATTTTACAAGGAATGATGATGCCGCCACTTCGCCCTAGTAGTAGGTAATCGCATGCTGATTTCCATAATCCTTTTAGCAGCAGTGATACTGATTTCTTACCGAATTGCTCCCCGGGAACGCGAAGAGGACGCCCACATACATGGCGCCGGGCAAATTGGCTTGATGGCAGCCATTGCTTTGTTTGGTGTGGATTATTTCACCTCTTTTTATTATGCAACCGGCGAGATGATGACCGCCCTTCATCCTTATGGCTTGCAGAATTATGCCTATATCCCGGTGATATTCATCGCCCTGGCAAACTTCGTCTTTGGGGCGTTGTATATTTACTCATTAGGAATATTTAATGAAGGTGGCGGTTCTTTTGCAGCAGCCATGCGCTATCTGGGGCCATCTTTGAGCCTGATCGTGGCCGTGGTGCTCATCCAGGATTATGTGTTTACCATCGTGGTTTCCACCCTCTCTGGGGTCGACCAGCTGCTTTCCTTGCGCGACGCGACTGGGATTAACTGGATCTGGCATTTTTTGATTGGTGCCATCTTGGTTGCGGTTACTTGGTGGCTGACTATCCGTGGCCGAGGAGAATCGGCCCAAGTGGTATTTACCATGCTGAGTATATTCGTCCTGCTGACCATAACGATGTGGATTGGCTTGTTATTCGCCCATCCTGCGGAGGCGGCTGCTACGACCGGTCAACCAGCCCAAACGCTCAGCCTGGGAGAGGCGTTTTATCACATGATGACTGCTTCTATGAAAGGCCTGGTAGCGTTAACTGGTCTGGAAGCGATGTCGAATGGTATTCAATTTGTGATTGATGATGACGTCCGTCTAATTAAATGGGGCAAAAAACGCCTGCCTTTTCTTAAGAAAGTGTGGGATCTGTATAGTGGAAAATCCGGCATCGGGCGCATCGTTCAGACCTCCTTCCTGTTTTACGGTGGCCTGACAACCCTGATCCTCACCATTTTCTCGATCCGGTTTAATGTGTTTGACGGTACCAATGGACGCAGCCTGATTGGAAACTTGGCATTCATCGGTTTTACCCAGATTTCAGGTGGAACAATCTTGTTTTGGGCTTATCAGATACTGGCCGTGGTGCTGCTGGCGGCTGCCTCGATGACCGCTTACCAGGATTTGCAAGCCATGGCGTGGCGTAATGTGGCTATCGGTGAGATTCCCGAAATCGTCGTTTATCGCAATCCCAAGGGGACCTTCTCGCGCCCGGTCACCGCAGCCGCCATCGTGGCAATCGTGATCCAGTTCCTGGTGCGAGGCAACGTGGGTGCCGCGATCCCCTATTACGGCGTGGGGGTATTTTTGCCCATCATGGCCATGGGGCTGGCCATTCGCCGGCACATCCTGAAGAATTCCACCGGACGGGCGCGCACCTGGGGCAGTTCTGCGGCCACTTTTTCAGCCGTATTAGCCGCCCTGGTGTTCATTGGTCAGATTGCCGGCAAGTGGACAGAGGGCGGTTGGATGGTATTGATCTCGCTGAGCGTGTTGGTCTTGATTGCCCACGCCATTTTACTTTCGCCAGCGGGTTATCGCCATCCGCAGCAAATACACCGCATCATTCGTGAAAAATCACGTGTGGAAGGTTCCATAGGTAACATCGTCGAGTGGCAATCGTTACGTGCTCAGGAATATCGCTTCCATTTGCTCGTCGCCGTTGCCCGTTTTGCGGAATTGTTCGGCGTACGACGACCTGAACGCTTCGAGCCTCCCGCGGCTGCCGGTGATTACGACGAGACCGTTCACACCGACAGGCCCGATCACCCTTCGCTACTCGAGCAATACCTGAAAGACAATAAAGAAGAGCCTCGCCTGGGTGGTAAACCGAAGGAGACTTCGGAGGGTGAAGAAGACACCCTACAATAACAAATAATGATGCATGCCTGTTATGAAGACCTTCTGCCTGCGAAGGTCTTTATTATTTTTTAATCCCATTGCTAAAAAAATTTGTCTCAATTTTATTTCGATTGGCTAAAGTTCAGGAATCGGAACGTAAAAAGTTAACCACCCGCATACCGGGAGGCATTAATGATAGAGCAATCACTTCTGATGAAGCTGGCCCTTCCAGGCACAGTGGATCCTTTTACGAGTCGGTTGCGACAGGAGTGCGAGGCGTACCAGCATCTTTTCGAGCTACAACCATTCGACGCTCAGCAGTACCTGCTCGCACAAGCTGCCAGCATGGCTGACATGCTCCAGCAGGGTTCAGCACACATTCAGTTTAGCCTTCCAGAGCGGTTGGTACGCCCGGGTGCAACAGGCGAAAATGAACTGAAAATATTGCCGGCAAAAAACCGCCACCAATCTGTTCGCCAGCTAACCGGGAGACTGATGCACGGCGATATTGTAAGGGCACTTTGCCATCGCCTCGATAGGCTGGAAAGCTCAGAAAACCAACCCGTGGCAATTGCCGCTGGTTTGCTGCGTTATGCAATCGCATACCACCTGGTCTATCGGGTGCTGCCAGCCGGGAAATCAGTCACCTACGCCACACTCCCGGATGAGGATATACCCAACCAGCCGCTGGAAGTCTCCATTGTTCCGGGTTTTGTTTCGCAGCTTGCAACCTGGAGGTCTGAAGCCAAACAGCACCTTGCGCAGGATGAGATCAATGCACCCTATGTGCTTGCAGCCCGGCGTTTCTATATGCCCCAGTGGGTGGCGTTCGATGACCAGGGTCAATTGCTGGTGAATACTATCGGCGAGGCAAAAGCATCGATTGCCTCAATGCAGAAATACCTTGACATATTAAAGTCTGCCATAGAGATTGCTCCCTATATGATCACAGATGAAGTTTGCCAGCAGAAACGCTACGGCATGCTCGGCCAGCTGGTGAACCAGGGGCGATTATTAGCCCGCTATCAATTACAGGAGATCATTCAGAAGATCCGGAAACGTGTGGCGGCGAATACCCTCAATCGAGGCTTCAGCTTGAACCTGCCATATTTTAACGACCAGACGTTGAAATTGGAATTGTCCGCTATTGAGATCATCCCCAAGGGGAGGATCATGTTTGTGCCTGCTTTTGTGGTACTGGCAGTAAGAGCTCACGGTGCCAAGGTGGCTCAAGATGTCAATCTAAGCCTATCATCCCGTAAATACCTGCTGGCCGAATTAGGGGCGCTAGAGAAAGAATTTATGAGGTTATAGAGTGCTGTTTTCAATTATTTTCCTACTCATTATCGTTTACTTTTCCTACAGGATGGCGCCGCGCGAACGGGCCGATGACGCTCACGTTCATGGCGCTGGGCAAATCGGCTTGTTGGCCGCAGTAGCCCTCTTTGGTGTGGATTATTTCACTTCCTTCTTTTATGCCACGGGTGAATTGATGAGTGCCTTGCACCCATATGGATTACAGAAATATGGATATATCGCCGTGGCGGTAATTGCCCTGGCGAACGCGGTTTTCGGCGCCCTGTACATGTATTCATTAGGCATATTCAATGAAGGAGGCGGTTCTTACACAGCCTCCATGCGATACCTCACCCCCGCATTAAGCCTGGTGGTGGCAGTGGTGCTCATCCAGGATTATATTTTCACCATCGTGGTGTCCACCCTCTCAGGTGCCGACCAGCTTTTATCGATCCTGGGCCAGTATGATATCCACTGGATGTGGCATTTTGCCATTGGGGCGGTGTTGGCAGCAGTCACCTGGTGGCTGACCATAAGAGGCCGGGGAGAGTCATCCAGGGTAGTGTTTATCATGCTGAGTATCTTTTTACTATTAACAGTGACCTTGCTGGGCGGTTTAGTATTTGCTAATTTTAGTGGAGTGGCTGCTGTGCCAGTAACTGAACAACCTCAGGCGGCCACATTAGGTCAAGCTGCCTACCACATGCTCACTGCCTCGATGAAAGGCTTGGTGGCGCTTTCAGGTCTGGAAGCCATGTCGAATGGCATCCAGTTTGTAAAGGATGAAGATGGTGGTTTCGTGGCATGGGGTAAGAAACATTTACCAAAGCTTAAAAAGCTGTGGGGCTTCTATAGCGGAAAGTCTGGTATAGGTCGCTTTGTTCAAACTTCCTTCTTGTTTTACGGCGGCCTGACCACCTTGATGCTGGCAAGTTTCGCCATCCGCTTCAATGTTTTCGATGGCACTTTGGGGCGCACGCTGGTGGGCAACCTGGCTTTTATCGGTTTTACCCAAATCCCAGGTGGTCAAATCTTATTTTGGGTCTACCAGGTACTGGCGGTAGCATTGCTGGCTGCAGCATCCATGACGGCTTTTCAGGATTTGCAGGCCACAGCCTGGCGGGATGTGGCCATCGGTGAGATACCTGAGATTGTGGTTTACCGCAACTCCCAGGGAACTTTTACCCGATCGGTGACGGCGGGTTTTATCATTGCGCTGGTAATCCAGCTTGTCGTTCGCGGGCAGACCACCCTGGCTGTTCCATATTATGGCGTGGGTGTGTTTATGCCCATTATGGTGATGGGATTGGCAATCCGTAAGCATGTGCTTATGACCCATACTGGTAGGGCGCAGAAATGGGGCAGCCGCGCGGCAGGGTTCGCGGCGGCCCTGGCAGCCCTGGTTTTCGTGGGCCAGATCATCGGCAAGTGGTCGGAGGGTGGTTGGGTGGTGCTCATTTCATTCAGCGTGCTTGTGTTGGCTGCCAATGGTTTGCTGATCTCCCCAACTGGGCAACGCAACCCCAGCCAGATTCACCGCATTGTGCGTGAAAAAGCACGCGTGCAGGGGTCTATGGGTTCTATAGTTGAATGGCAATCCTTAAAAATGCAGGAATATCGCTACAGTGTGCTGGTGTTTATCTCTCATCTCTTCGAGGTGCTGGGTGTTCGCCGCCCTGTACGCTATGAGCAGCCAATTCCAGCGGGCGATTATGATCACGCCCTGCATATTGATCACCCTGAGGCGCCTTCCTTCCTGGCAAAATATCTGGAAATAGAGGAATTGCCTCGCCTGGGAGGCAAACCCAATGAAACCGCGCCCGTTGAGGAAGCACACTTCCCTTAAGTGGTAAAATGCTCGCCCAATAATCGATTTCATCCGTTATGATACAATCGCTATGCGTTTTGAACGCATGGCGAGCGTTTATGATATCCGAACCGATCCACGCCCTACCTGTTTCCAAGGTTTTCACCGCATTGGAAACCACACGCAACGGGCTGGCAACCAGCGAAGCGGAAGAGCGTCGTCCGCTCTATGGCAGTAACCAGCTGTCAGAGCCCCCACCTGAGCCTGGCTGGCGTAAGATCATCGCCACCATCATGCACCCGATGGCCCTGCTGCTGTGGATTGCCGGTGGGATTGCGGTGTGGCTGCACGAGCCCACACTGGGGATTATCATCTGGGTGGTGGTGCTTATTAATGGGGCATTCTCCTACTGGCGGGAATATCGCGCTGAGCAGGAAATGGCCGCTTTGCAACACTTATTACCCAGTTACGCGCGTGTGGTTAGGGATGGCGCGGAAGTACGGCTGGCTACCAACGAGCTGGTGCCCGGCGACCTGCTGATTCTGGCTGAGGGGGATAACATCCCCGCCGATGCCAGGGTGGTGGAAGAGTATGGCCTGCGGGTGAATAATGCCGTACTTACAGGTGATGCTGTATCTGCCAGGAAGACCGCCGACGCTTCACTGTTGGAAGGGATGAGTGAGGTCGAACGCCCCAACCTGATATTTACTGGCACCTCGGTGGTTTCGGGCACGGGAAAGGCAGTGGTGTATGCCACCGGGATGCTCACCCAATTCGGACGTATTGTGCGCCTCACCCAGGCTGTGCGCGAGGTCCCCAGCCGGCTGCAGCTGGAGCTATCGCGCCTGACGCGCAACATTTCTTATATCGCCCTTGGATTGGGGGCGATCGTTTTTACAGTGGGCATCACCGATATTCAACTGGGGATCAATGAGGCGTTTATCCTGGCGCTGGGGATCATCGTGGCCGCCATCCCTGAAGGCCTGCCGGCTACGGTCACCCTTTCGCTGGCAGTGGCCGTCCAGCGTCTGGCGAAAAAAGGAGTATTGGTCAAGAAGCTATCCATTCTGGAGACCCTCGAGCATGTATCGGTAATTTGCACCGATAAAAGCGGGACTCTCACCCAAAACCAGATGACTGTCCGGCAAGTATGGGTGAGCGGGAAGCCGATGGTGGTGACGGGTACAGGTTATGAGCCCAGCGGTGATTTCGTTCCCGAGCCCGGCAGTGAGGGGGCAGAGAAAGACCTGCGTGCCTTGATGACCGCCGCCATGCTGTGCAACAACTCCAGGCTTAATCCCCCAGGTCCAGATTACCCCAAGTGGTCGGTGCTGGGCGACCAAACCGAAGCCGCCTTGCGGGTGGTGGCAATGAAAAACGGGCAGGTTGAAGACGTGCTTAATAGAGCCTTCCCGCGCATCCACGAAATCCCATTCGACGCCCGGCGCAAGCGCATGAGCACCATCCACCAGGTGAGAAGGGCGGATGAAGCCTTCCCGGAGATCAGCAGCGGGCAGCAGGTGGCCTTTATCAAGGGCGCACCGCGTGAAGTGCTGCAACTGTGCATTTCCATCCGCATTCACGGTGAGGTCCTCCCGTTGGATGATGGCTTGCGAAAGCGTATATTATCTGCCAATGATGATTATGCCCGCAATGCCCTGCGCGTGCTGGCGCTGGCTTATCACGAGATGACACCCCGTGTGGGTAGCTACACCTCAGAACGTGTAGAAACAGGCCTGGTTTTCCTTGGCTTGACCGCCATGATTGACCCACCGCGGCCGGAAGTAAGCGAGGCAGTGAGCACCTGCCACAAGGCCGGGGTGCGCATGGTGATGATCACCGGTGATTATGGATTGACCGCCGAGTCGTTGGCGCGCCGCATTGGAATGCTCACCACACCTGACCCGATGATCCTGACCGGTGCGGAGCTGGAAGGGTTGAATGATTTCGAATTGCAGGCTTTGCTGGATAAAGAAGTGGTCTTCGCACGCATGGCCCCGGAACACAAGCTGCGCCTGGTGGCGGCGTACCAGGCGCGTGGTGATGTGGTGGCGGTGACCGGAGACGGGGTCAATGACGCCCCGGCACTGCGCAAGTCGGATGTTGGCGTGGCGATGGGTCTGGTTGGAACGGATGTGGCTAAGGAGGCGGCTGATGTCATCCTGACCAATGACAATTTTTCCACCATTGCCCGTGCCATCGAAGAGGGGCGCACCGTTTACGATGACCTGCGCAAATTCATCACCTATATTTTCTCCAGCAATGTGCCCGAAATACTGCCATTCATACTAACCGCCCTGTTAACCCCCCAGGTGATGCCACTGGCATTGGGGGTCAGGCAAATCCTGGCGATTGACCTGGGAACTGACATCTTTCCCGCCCTGGCGCTGGGCAGCGAAAATCCGGAGCCTGATGTGATGGACCGACCCCCTCGGCCCAAATCCTCCACCCTGGTGGATAGGCATTTGCTGCGGCGCTCTTTTTTATGGCTGGGATTGCTGGAGGCGATACTATGCTTTGCCGCCTTTTATTTCATTTACTTCGGCCTGGACCTGCCATTTTTGGCTCCGCTGCACGACTTGATCTTCTCGAAAATCCCCCACTCCATGCAATATGCTCTGGCAACCACTGTCTATTATGCAGGGGTAGTCATGGCCCAGGTTGGCAATGCATTTGCCTGCCGCACCGAGCGCAATCGTGGGCGCACCCTCGGCTGGCTGAGCAATCCTGGCCTTTGGCGCGGCATAGCCATTGAATTAATTATCTTGCTGATATTGGTTTACGTGCCGCCGCTGGCAGAGATTTTCGGCCAGGTCGCCATTCCGCCATCTATTTGGATTGGTTTAGCCTTGTTCCCGGTAATTATTTATGGCATGGATTGGATCCGTAAAATGACCCTCCAGGCACGTGAACGGTTTATACATCAAGTAATTAACAGCTCTGTGATTAAGGAGAAGACATGAAAATTATTATCATGGGATGTGGACGTGTCGGTGAGCAGCTTGCCCGTTTGCTCGTCGACGAAGGCCACCAGGTAATAGTCATCGATTATGATTCAACGGCGCTGGCACGCCTGGGGGCGAATTTTAAGGGACAATTGATCCAGGGAGTGGGTTTCGATCGCAGCATTTTGTTAAAGGCAGGGATCGAATCAGCTGATGCCTTCGCGGCTACCAGCTCTTCAGACAATGCCAATATCATCGCTGCGCGAATCGCCCATAATATATTCCACGTGCCGCGTGTGGTTGCACGCCTGTTTGACCCTCAGCGGGCGGAAATTTACCGGCGCTTGGGGATGCTGACCATTTCATCCACCACCTGGGGCGCAGAACGCCTGCGTGAGCTGCTCACCTCTGCCGAGCTTGACCCTGTGATCAGCTTTGGCAGCGGTGAAGTGAGTTTGATTAATTTTGAGGTATCGCCTCAATTGGCCGGCCGCATGGTAAAAAACCTGTCAGTACCATCCGAGATCAGCGTGATTGCAATCAGCCGCCAGGGGGCAGCTTTCATCCCCACCCTGGGAAGCCAGTTCCAGGAAGGCGACCTGGTTCATATGGCAATCCTGGCTTCTGCCCTGGAGCGTTTCAAGGCCCTGATCGGGTATTCAGAAGGAGGCTAACATGCTCGTGATCATTGTTGGTGGTGGAAAGACCGGCTCGCAACTTGCCACCGAGCTATTGAATGGCGGGCACCAGGTAAGGCTGATCGAAGACCGGGCTAATGTCTTGGAGAAGCTGCGCCAGGAACTGCCGGTGGAGGTCATTTTCGCTGGCGATGGCAGCTCTCCACAGGTGTTGGAAAAGGCAGGGATCGAGCAGGCTCACGTGTTAGCGGCAGTAACCGGTGAGGATGAGGATAACCTGGTGATCACCACTCTGGGACGGTTTGAGTTTGGTGTGCCAAGGGTGATTGCCAGGGTCAATAATCCAAAAAATGCCTGGTTATTTACCCCTGAGATGGGCGTGGATGTGGCATTGAGCCAGTCTGACATCCTGGCTAAACTAATTATCGAAGAAATGTCGCTTGGCGATATGATGACCCTTCTCAAGCTGCGCAAGGGCGAGTTTTCGATTGTCGAGGAAAAGGTTGATCCGCAGGCGGTGGTGGTGGGTAAAATGCTGCGCGATATTGATCTGCCTCCTCAGTGTGTTTTTGTCGCCGTCATCCGCAAAGGACAGCTGGTAGTGCCCAATGGCAACACCGAGCTTGCCCCGGTTGACGAGATCATCGCTTTGGTGCATTCCAGCCAGGCAACCAAATTGGCTGATCTGCTCAGCTGCCCAGTGTAAATCCTGTAGCTCGTTTCTGGCTATCTTGGAACTAACGCCTGACGTGGGGCGTCCTATTCACTGAGGTATAATTGGCGGAATGGAATCCACAAATTCAGACGAAACCAGTCCAACTTACCAAAATCCCGAACAACCCGGCACCCCCCGGGGCATGTCAGGTTTTTCAGATGATGGTGGGATGGCTGAACTGGCAGCACAACCGGATGCGACACAGCCGACCCCCACCATGACGCCCGGGCCTACACCTGACCACCATATCACCGCGCCGCCTGTTGATGAAACCCAGCCATCCAGATTCAGTGATGAAGCCATCAACCTGCCTCCCATCATCCCTGAAGAGCCAACCGAAAAGCCTGCCGGCCGGCGAAGGTGGATCCTGTGGGCATTGGCCGCCGTGGTGCTGCTGGCATTAATTGCAGGTGGCAGCGCCTATGCCGGCTATAACTCGGCCATTGCTCAACGTAATCAGAACCAGGCCACCCAGTTTGCCGGCGAGGCAGCGAACCAATACACATTGGCGCTGCAGGATATTAATAATGGTAATTTTGACCGCGCCAGGCAGCGGCTCGAATATGTGATTAAGCTTGTCCCCGATTATCCCGATGCCGAAAAAGTGCTGGCCGACGTGCTGACCCAGCAACGCATTACTGC
>CAYLPS010000048.1:0-23600 GCA_964385625.1 uncultured Anaerolineaceae bacterium
TGAATCACACCTATTTTAAAGTGACAAGAGGCCAACCTTTTGGGTCGGCCTCTCAATATCAACAATTGCGGGGGATCATTCGTTGGGAATGATGATCCATAATACCAGGTAGAGCACGAAACCCGGCACCCCGCCAGGCAGAAGGGCGATCAGGAATGCCAAGCGGAACCAAAAGGCGCTGATGCCGAAAAAGTCACCCAGTCCTCCACATACGCCGGCAAAAATCCGGTTGGAGCGAGAGCGCCGAAGTGGCTTGCGACTATTACTTGACATGCAATACCTCCTTGAAACCATCCGGGTGAGTGTATGTTTCAACTATGTTTACGCAACAGGGAGGAATTGGTTTCAATCCACGAGCTCACCACCTATTCCAATGGACGATTTCTTCGAAAGTACGCCGTCCACCCTTTTTTGGCTTGCTCGCGAGAACTTCAGCATCTTGCGGATAGCCGAAAGAAATGGCAATACGCAGGTCCAGGTCAGCGGGGAAGCCAAGAATTTGGCGAGCCTTGTCGGGCTCGTAGATGGATGCAAGGCATGAGGCGATGCCCAGCTCCCAAGCGGCAAGCTGCATATAGGCTGCGGTCTGGCCGATGTCGAACATCAGCTGGAACTTTTCACCAGGGTCTGCATGGACGATGGCGACTGCCATAGCCGCCCTGGCGAGGTGGCTGGCAAAGGCACCACACCCGGATAATGCGGTTAGGATGGCCTTATCGGTTATGGCAATGAAATTCCACGGTTGCGTATTCTTGGATGACTGTGAGCGCCGTCCGGCATTGAGAATAGCATGGATGGATGCATCGGAAAGAGGCTGGTTGTTGAATTGGCGAACTGCCCTCTTCATGCGAATTGCTTCAGAAACATTCATGTGATCAATCGACATCCTTTCCTATCGTAAAATCATGAATCAATTTTGTAGAATGAAATGCGTTCTCTTATCAATCCAATATCGATACACTATAATAATACTGATTTTCTTTTCCATCGATCCTGAAAATTAAAGAGGCTTAAAAGTTCAGCTTATAAAGAATTTACTTATGGAGAACACTATGCCGCTCAAGCACTTCATCGACACCCAGGATTTTTCCAAGCAGGAGTTATTGGACATCCTCCAGCTTATCCACCTGATTAAAGCAGCAGATAGAGCGGGCTGCACACCGCATCTGCTCGAGGATGCCTCGCTGGCAATGATCTTCGAAGAGCCCTCCACGCGCACGCGGGTTTCATTCGAAGTGGCTATGATTGAGCTGGGGGGGCATGCCCTGTACCTCAAGCCGGGCGAAATCCACCTGGGGGTGAGGGAATCACTTTACGATACCGCCCAGGTGCTATCGCGGATGTGCGATGGGATCATGGCACGCACGCTGGAGCACGAAACCATCACCAACCTGGCGAAATTTGCCAGCGTGCCGGTGATCAATGGGCTGACCGATTACAACCACCCCACCCAGGCGGTGTGCGATGTGCTAACCATGATCGAGCACCTGCCGGATGGCAAGCAGCTAGAGGAGACCGAGGTTACCTTTATTGGAGATGCCACCAATGTGCTGAGCTCGCTGATGCTCATCACCACCCGCCTGGGGATGCATTTCACCCAGGCAGCACCCCAAAAATACCAGGCGCCGGTCGAATGGCGGCGGCGCGCACAGGATAATTGCGCAGAATCGGGTGGAACAATGAGATTTACGGAGAACCCGGTGGAAGCGGTGCGAGATGCCGATTTTATTTACACCGACCTATGGTGGTGGGTAGGCCAGGAAGAGCAAATCCCTGAGCGCAGGACAGCCTTCATGCCCAACTACCAGGTGAACCTGGCACTTTTCGAGAATGCGCCCGGGCACTGCAAGTTCATGCATTGCCTGCCGGCCTCAAGGGGTGTGGAAGTGACGGATGAAGTGATGGACCACCCGCGCTCGATCATCTTCGACCAGTCAGAAAACCGCCTACACACGGAAAAGGGCCTGCTGGTGTATTTCTTGTACCCACGTTTGAAGCGGCCGAGCGACAGCAAGAGAGCCTTCCATTTAGAAGAAATTACTGCCATGCTGAATAAAATAATGCCAGGGGAGTAAGCTCGATGGTTAACCGGTCAGAGCTGCTCACTTCAATCCCTGCAATGGATGGATACCGCATGCCCGGGGAGTTCGAGCCGCACACCAAGACCTGGATGCTGTGGCCTGAACGCCCCGATAACTGGCGCGGAGCTGCCGCGTTTGCCCAAAAGGCTTTCACTGAGGTTGCGCAGGCAATCAGCCAATTCGAGCTGGTGTGCGTGGGCGCCAACCCGGGCCAGGTGGAAAATGCACGCCAGAAGCTACCAGCACAAGTGCAGGTGGTGCGCATCGAGAACAATGACGCCTGGATGAGGGATTGCGGTCCGACTTTTATCCTCCATGATAGCGGGGCGGTGCGCGGTATTGATTGGAAGTTCAATGCGTGGGGAGGACTGGAAAGCGGGTTATATTATCCGTGGGATTTGGATGATGCAGTACCGAAAAAAGTGCTGGAGTTGGAAGGATTGGCGCGCTACTGCGCCCCCATCGTACTTGAAGGGGGATCCATCCACGTGGACGGGCAGGGCACATTGATCACCACCGAAGAATGCCTGCTGAACCCCAACCGCAACCCAACCCTCTCGAAAAAGGAGATCGAGCAGCTGTTGAAGGATTACCTGAATGTGTCCAAGATCATCTGGCTGGGTAGGGGAGTATTTAATGATGAAACCAGCGGTCACATAGACAACCTGTGCTGCTTCATCAGGCCGGGTGTGGTTGCGCTGACATGGACCGACGACCAGGCTGACGCGCAGTACGAGATATCCAGGGAAGCCCTGGCGCGCCTGGAAGGCAGTGTGGACGCACAAGGACGCAAGCTGGATGTGCACAAACTCCACCAGCCGGAGCCCGTGTTGATCAGCCAGGAAGAGGCGAGAGGCATAAAGGTGGTGGCTGGCAGCAAGCCACGAATTGCCGGAGAGCGGATGGCGGCATCATATGTCAATTTTTACCTGTGTAATGGGGGTGCAGTAGTTCCGACATTTGATGATCCCCATGATCAACCAGCGCTGGAAAAGCTGCAGAAGCTAATGCCTGAGCGCAGGGTGGTGGGCATCGCAGCACGCGAGATCCTGCTGGGAGGTGGGAATATCCACTGCATCACCCAACAGCAACCTGGATGAGAGAATTGTTGGTTAAGATGCTTATGGATGGGAATGCGACAGGCGTCATATAAATGAAGCACAGTGCGGTGGGGGATTGAAAGGGAGGGTCTCATGTCCACAACAAGCCGATGGTAGGACTCTCAAGATCTCCCCAACAGTCAGCTGGGTTTGATAATAAGACCCTTCCCAACAGTGGGATGGAGGATCTCGATTCCCCAATGTTCCGAATGGTTTGACAAATAGACCCTGCCCTACAGCAAACCCAGGGCTTGATACAGCCGGTCCTTATCCAGGTGCTGTTCCAGCAAGGTTTGGAATTGCTTGAGCTTGGCACTCTGGCCGAGACGGGTTTTGCCGAAGAATTTCTCGATTTGCTCGATGGTTTCCATGGTGTTGGCGCGCACCAGTAATACCGAGATACCGAATTCCTCGGCCTGCTTGATGACCAACGGGCTGGGACGCAGATTGCCGGTGAGGATCAGACAGGTTGTGGAAGTTTCCAGGGCTGCCAGCTGGATATCCGTGCGGTCGCCACCGGTGATGACAGCCTTGTTGGAGGCACGCCTGAAGCGGCTGAGGGCTGCTTCGGCAGTCATGGCGCCCACGGTCAGGTTCTCCACCAGGGCCTCGGTGCGTTGGTATTTGGTGAGCACTTCGGCCTCTAGCAGGCGGATCAGCTCGCCGACGGTCAGTGCAGAAAGGCCGCGTTCTTCAGGCAGCACGCCAAAAACCCTGACCTTTTTATTTTCCAGGAAGGGGACAGCGATCTTGTTGACAAAATCACTGGCATCTTCGGGCACACGGTTGATCAGGATGCCGCAGAACGCCTCACCGAGACGCGCCTGGGTGGACAGTACATCATCCAACATGCGCACCTCCTCGCGATACTTGGCGATGACCAGCGCCTGACTGCCCAGCTTGTTCACCACACCCACGGTGGGCAAGCCCACCACATACCCTTCACGCAAGCTGCCGCCTCCCTCAATGATCAGGATGTCCTTATCGTGCCCCAGATTCTGAAAAGCTTCCACCACTTTAGCCATCAAGTCTTGCCGGCCGGGGTTGACCAACTGCTCGTGCAGGAATTCGGGGGTGATCACGATGGGTGAGAGCTCCCATGGCTCAGCCGGCAGGTTGAGCACCTGCTTCACGTAGGCGGCATCTTCGTCGGCAAAACGATTCCCAATACGCCAGGGTTGCAGGCTGAGAGGTTTAAGATACCCAATTTTATAACCATCCTGCTGCATGCGCATCCCGAGCGCCAGGCAGGTTGCGGTTTTACCAGAGTACCTTTCAGCGCCGGTGATATACAGTGATTTCATATTGATTCCCTTTCCATAAGTATAAGCGGATCAATGCTTGTAAACCAGGATGCATGCGTTTCTCCTCCTTAATTACTTCAGGACAAGGCGCATGTCCAATGCTAAAGCTCCTTCCCCTTGATGATAAACCATCAGGGGATTGACATCCATCTCGATGATCTCGGGGAAGTCTCCCACCAATTGCGAGATGCGCAGCAATGCATCAACGATAGCAGCCTTATCCATGGGAGGCTGGCCGCGCACGCCATCAAGCAGGGCGTGGGCACGCAGCTGGGTGAGCATCTCCTCCGCTTCCTGGCGCGCCAACGGCGCCACCCGGAAGGTGACATCGCGCAAAGTTTCGACATAGATACCCCCCAGGCCGAAGGTAATCAGGGGACCAAACTGGGGGTCGCGGTTCATGCCCACCAGCACTTCCAGTCCTCCGGAGGGTGCCATCTCCTGAACCAGGCAGCCCCAGATGCGCGCCTCGGGGATGTAACGCTGGGCGCGGTAGACCATCAGTTCGAAGGCGTCGCGCACATCTGCCGCGCTTTGCAGCCCCACCTTGACGCCGCCAATATCCGTTTTATGGAGGATATCGGGGGAGGCAATTTTTAACACCACAGGATAACCGATTTTACCAGCGATGATAACCGCCTTATCGGGAGTGTCGGCGATTTCAGAGCTGGGTATACGCAAGCCGTAAGCCTGCAGCACCTGGCGAGATTCAGCATCGCCGATGGATAGGCGATTTTCACTGCGGGCATGGTCGAAGACCTGTTTTGCGACCTCCTGGTCCACTTCAAATTTGTTATACTCAAGCTGGGGTCGCAATTTGATCAATCGATAGTCAGACATTGCTTTGAAGGCGCTGGCAGCCCGTTCGGGGAAGGGATAATTTGGGATGCCATTCTGGGTAAGGATATCGATGCCACTCTGGATGCGCGCTTCGCCCATGAAGCAGCCCAGGACGGGGATGTCGATGTGGCTGGCAACCGAGGCGGTCGCCCTGGCAGTATCATCAATCTCGGTCATTGCCTGAGGGGTAAGCAGAACCATAATGCCATCCACGTTGGGGTCCCCGGCGATCTGTTCAAGGGCGAACTGGTAGCGGTCAGCACGGGCGTCCCCAAGCACATCCACCGGGTTGGCGGCGCTGGCAGCATCGGGCAGGTATTGCTCGAGGGCATGGATGGTCTCCAATTCGAAGCGAGCCAGAGTCAGGCCACTTTTTTCAAGGGCGTCGGTAGCCAGAATGCCAGGACCTCCGGCGTTGGTGAGGATGGCGATGCGATCGCCTTTCAAAGGCGGCTGGTAGCCCAGAGCAAGGGCTTTATCGAAGAGAGATTCCATCGATTCGGCGCGGAGGATGCCAGCCTGATGGAAGGCGGCCTGGTAGGCTTGCTCGGAACCGGCCAGAGAGCCAGTGTGGGAGGAAACCGCCCTGGAACCCGATTGTGTGACCCCTGATTTAATGGCCACCACTGGCTTTTGGCGGGTGACCTGGCGGGCTACGCGGATGAATTCTTGGCCGCTGGGCATACCTTCGCTGTAGATCAGGATCACCTTGCTGTGCTTATCTTTGACCCAGGCTTGCAACAGGTCAATTTCAGAGACGTCAGCCTTGTTGCCCAGGCTGACGAACTTGGACAAGCCCAGCTGGCCTGCCAGGGCGATATCAAGCACGGCGGTACCCAGGGCACCGGATTGCGACATGAAAGCCATCGGGCCTGAGGGCGGGGTACCGGCGGCGAAGGAAGCATTCAGGGGTGTGAAAGAATCGATCACCCCCAGGCAGTTGGGGCCAATCAGGCGCAGGTTGTATTCGTGGCAGATGTCAACCAGTTCCAGCTCACGCTCCAGGCCTTCCTTGCCTGCCTCACGGAAACCAGCGCTGATCACGATGGCCGAAGGGATGCCTTTTTGACCGCAGGTGCGCAAGGCCTCAGGCACATGAGTGTAGGGGATGACGATGACAGCCAGGTCGATTGGTTCAGGTACCTCCAGCACCGTGGGATAGACCTTGAAACCCAGGATCTCGGTTGCTGAAGGGTTGATGGGGTAGACCTTACCTTTTTTAGAATACCCACCATCCAGCAGGTTCTTCACCACAGCATACCCCAGCTTTTCGGGATTGGTAGAGGCCCCGATGACTGCCACCGAGCCTGGGGTAAAAAAGGTATCTATTCTATGCATGATGATTCAGCTTGGAATATAGGGATTGTGTCAAAATTGGGTTTCCTCCTGGTATGATCCCGTATATTTACCTGGGTATTATACCTAAAGCTGACCAAGAATTCCATCTGCCATGGCTTCCAGACCGTGGGTGTCATCCAGGTCCAGCCATTGCAGCATCACTTCCTGAATGCCGATGCGAGCCAATTCTTGGCACTGCTCGATAATCTCCTTAGCCGTGCCAACAACGGTGCCGCGCTTACGCAGGTCAGCGATAGTCCTCTGACCATGCGTGCGCAGGTGCACTTTACGCTCAACTTCCTCTGTACTGGCGCCGAAGACACAGCCGGTCATCAGGGTGCGACGTACTTCACCTGGATGCCTGCCCTGGCGAACGAGGTATTCGTCCAGCCTGGCATTCAGGGGTGGGATCTCGTCAGGCGGAATGAGCATGGCGTTCCAAACCCGTGCATACCTGGCTACCAGCGGAAGCGTACGTCTGATGCCATTCCCTCCTACCAGGACGGGGGGACCTCCGGGGCGCTTGGGGCGAGGAAACAGGATGCCATCGTGAATATGGTAATAATGGCCAGTGTAATCGAACGGGGTATCACTTTGCAAGAAACGGGTGATCACTTCCAACCCCTCTTCCAGACGGTTGAAGCGCTCCTTGGGCGCCAGCAGCTCCCAGCCATAATTGGCATGCTCACGCTCCTGCCAGCCGGCGCCGATCCCCAGGGTTAGCCGGCCACCTGAGAGATCATCCACTGCAGCAGCCATGCGGGCAGTGTGGGTGGGATGGCGGAATGATATGGGAGTGACGAGTGGTCCGAACTTGATATGCTGGGTATGAGCAGCGAGCCAGGTGAGCGAAACCCAGCACTCCAATGAATCCAGGTCTGGAGGGTTGGCATTCGTGTAGTGGTCGGAACGGTATAAACCGGTGTAGCCACAGGTCTCTACCAGCGAGGCGATATTCTGCCAGCGCTTCCAATTGAGCCCGTTTTGGCCTTCTATCATGATGGATATATCGATCATCTTGCCCATTCCTGTTTACAGATTGAATGTCAGGTTAAGTGGATTGGTCTTGCTCGTTTGAGCGAGGTGGCTGCTCGGTAATAAATGAAATGCCCTGGAGAAAGGTGCCTGCCTGGATCAGTACCAACCAGACGATGAGCAGGGTGAGTACCCAGGCAACCGCAGTGATCCAGGTGGGGAGGGAGGATCGAGCTTTATCAATGGAAGCGATCAATGTGCTCACCTGCGAGCGGTAATTGGCGATCGTTGTTTCGGCCTGTAATAAGTTTTGGTTGATGGTGAGAATCTGGGTGTTCAAGCCCAAAATCTGATTACCAACCAGCTGCATATCTGTTCGAGTGGATTGTAGATCACCCTGGAATTGCTTCAGTGATAGCTGCACGGGATCTAAGCTGGCAGACACGTTACTGAGGGCGGTGTTCAACGGAACTGTGGGTTGGTAGGATAAACCGATGAGTGGCAGCTTTGATAGGCCGGTGAGAACATCATCGATCACCGTAGCGCTAGCCTGGGCGGAGCTCAGGGCTCTTTGGGTACTGGTGATGGTGCTGACCAGGTCATCACCCACCAGGTTACCGGCGGTGCCCATGAATTGGCTGGTGCTGGTCATAGCCTGACCGAATGCGATGGTGGCTTCATTAAGAGTTTGGGTGCTTGTGTACACATTTTTAACGACCTGATTGATGACCACCAACCCATCGTCAGTGGTTTGCAGGATGCTTGATGAAATTTGCAGGCCTGATTCGAGCTGGTTGGTGACTGGCAGGCGGTAGTGCCATATCTCGACCATGAAAAATATGCTCACAAAGAATCCGATGGCGGATAGGAAGGTCATTAACAGACCGATTGTTTTTTTCATGGTAGCCGACATGTGAGAATCCCTCCAAGATTAGCATAGAGCAGTGAAGTGATTTTACCACCAGGTATGAGGATGGGATTTTTGCATCAAATAATAAATAGATTAGGGGTAGTGATATGGATGAGCTAATAAAATCACACATTTCCATCGGTTGAAACAGCAATTTCTTCATAGGCAAGGTAGGCCTTCGACGAATTCAGGAAATATCGTGAAACCAATGGTGTGCATCGACCATGATTTAATGCAATGGTTAACAAGAGGTTTATTGTTATAATCTCCGCATGCATATTTTGGTTACCAATGACGATGGTGTGAATGCCCCTGGATTGCTGGCGCTGGTAAAGGAAATGCGCTCGTTAGGGCAGGTGAGCGTGCTGGCGCCGGATCATAACTGGTCGGCTTCAGGACATGTGAAGACCATGCACCGCCCACTGCGAGTGAAGGAAACTGCGCTTGCAGACGGGAGTACAGCATGGGCATCGGATGGAGCGCCGTCCGATTGCGTGGCGCTGGGGTTGCTGGGCTTTATCCCCGAGAAGATCGACCTGGTGGTTTCGGGGATCAATCCGAACGCCAATATCGGGCATGACGTGACATATTCGGGCACCGTGACGGCTGCCATGGAGGCATATATTGGTGGGGTGGCAGGGATGGCTTTTTCGCTGCATGCACCGGAGGAATTCCATGACAGGTTGGATTATGCCCCGGCTGCGAAAGTTGCACACCAGCTCATTGCTGCACTGAACAAAAATGGCACGATACCGCTTATGCTGCTCAACGTGAATATTCCGTACATGCAAATAGGACAAATGAAAGGCACACTGGTGACACGGCAGGGATTGAGGGTTTACCGCGACCGGTTGGACCGCAGGGTGGACCCCCGGGGCAGGCCATATTACTGGATTGGGGGTGATGCGCCTACCGGCATCCCGGACGAGGGCACGGATTTCGGCGCCCTAGAGCAGGGGTATGTATCGGTGACGCCACTGCACCTGGATTTAACCGATTTCCAGGCCATGGAAGGGTTGGAAAAGCTGTTCACTTGAAAAAGTGGGGGCTTTTTCCCTTGACATGTGGTAAATTCGCTGTAAAATCGGGCGGAATGAAACAAAAAAAGCCACCTGTTTGCTTAGATCGATATCGCCCCGAAGTTATGTTACATGTGGGCGATATTTTTCTTAAACCTGAGAGCCCTTGTGGCTCTATTTTTTTACCTGCCGGGGGTGGGCCGTGATCCGCCTGCCTGTGATGATCGATCCGCACGTGCACGTGCGGGAGCCGGGCGCCATATATAAGGAAGATTGGGATTCCGCCACAGCTGCAGCGCTGGCAGGAGGCTTTACCACCATCTTAGCCATGCCCAACACCCAGCCCCCGGTGACTGATAAAAACACGCTCGTGATGGCGCTGGAGGCGGCAAAAGGAAAAGCACGCTGCGATTATGGGCAATTCCTGGGAGCAGGCCCCGACAACCTGGGAGTAGAACGGAATCTGGCGCCTCACACGGCAGGCCTGAAAATGTACCTCGACCAGACCTACGGGCCGCTTCGGCTGGATGATATGGCATTGTGGATGGAACACTTCAAACAATGGCCGCGCAAAAACCCAATTGTTGCGCATGCAGAGGGTAGAACGATGGCAGCGGTGATTTTACTGGCAGCCATCTATGACCGGCCGGTGCATATCGCCCACGTGGCACGGCGGGAGGAAATCCTGCTGATCCAGGCAGCCAAGAGGAAAGGCATCCCGGTCACCTGCGAGGTGACGCCGCACCACCTGTTCCTGAACGAGCAGGATGTATCTTCTATCGGCAGGGGCCGAAGCGAAGTCAGGCCGCGTTTAGCTTCGAAAGCCGACCAGCAGGCATTATGGGAGCACCTGGAGATCATCGATTGCTTTGCTACAGATCATGCCCCGCATAGTGTGGAAGAAAAGGATGGCGAGAAGCCTCCGCCGGGTTTCCCGGGTCTAGAAACTGCCCTGCCTTTATTCTTGACCGCGGTACACGAAGGACGGCTGACCATGCAAAACCTGATCCACAAGATGAGCAGTAGACCAAGGAAGATCTTCAATATCCCAGACCAAGTGGAAAGTTGGGTGGAAATTGACCCTGCCGTGAATTGGGAGGTGCATGCCGCTGACACATTCACGCGTTGTGGATGGACACCGTTTGAAGGCTGGAAGGTCAGAGGAAAGGTGCAGCGGGTGGTCTTGCGAGGGGTTGAAGCATACAAAGATGGTAAAGTGCTGGCACCAATTGGATTTGGCCGGGATATAAGGCAGACAGACCAGCTGTAATAAGTCTTAAATATAGGAGAAAAATCAATGAGCGTAAATTCACACGCACCCAAGCATCAAAATCCACACCTACCTTTTGGCGACCAGCGGACTGCACCCTGGTATGGCAAGGATATCATCTCGGTCAAGCAATTCTCCCGTTCAGACCTGGAGTACATCTTTGCGGTGGCCCACGAGATGCACACCATGGTGGACCACGTGGGTACTTTTGACCTGTTGAAAGGTAAGATCCTGGCCAACCTGTTCTACGAACCATCCACACGTACATCCTCCTCATTTACATCTGCCATGGAGCGCTTGGGAGGCAGCGTAATCCCGATCAACGAGGTCAGATATTCTTCGGTGTCTAAGGGTGAATCGCTTCCAGACACAGTGCGCACCCTGGAATGCTATGCAGACGTGATCGTCTTGCGCCACCCGGAAACCGGCTCGGCCGCACTGGCGGCCCAATATGCGAAAAAGCCGATCATTAATGCCGGCGACGGCACCGGCGAGCACCCCACGCAAGCATTGCTTGACCTGTTTACTATCCGTGAAGAAATGGGCAAGGTCGACGGTCTGACGGTTAGCATGCTGGGAGACCTGAAATACGGGCGTACGGTGCATTCACTGGCGCGACTACTTTCCTTATTCGATGTGCAATTGAACTATATCTCTCCTGAAATCCTGCGCATACCAGCCGAGATCATCGATGAGTTACCCCGCACCATGCCCCAAAAAGAATATAACAGCCTGGATGAAGCCCTACCCGATACAGATGTGCTGTACGTCACCAGGGTGCAGAAAGAACGCTTCGCCAGTGTTGAAGAATATGAAAGCGTCCAGGGTTCTTACGTGATCAACCCCGAGCTTATGACACAAGCCAAACAGGAGATGATCGTGATGCACCCGCTGCCTCGAGTGGGAGAGATCAGCATGGAATTCGATGCTGACCCACGAGCGGCATACTTCCGGCAGATGGAATATGGGCTATATGTGAGGATGGCTTTATTGGCGATGGTGCTTGGGAAGGCTTAATGATGTCATTCTTCAGCAGGTTAACTGAACGTGTGCAAGAAGTGAACTCGTTGCTGTGCGTGGGTCTCGACCCTCATCCTGACGAGCTACATGAAGCGACCATTGAGAGCGTTTTTACATTTTGCCTGCGGATCATCGAAGCAACCCAGGAATTCGCGGCGGCTTTTAAACCCAATATTGCTTTTTTCGAGGCCTTCGGTGCAGCGGGAATCAATACACTGCAAAATGTGATCGCTGAAATACCTGCCTCCATCCCGGTAATCCTGGATGCCAAGCGGGGAGATATTGCCTCCACAGCCCAGGCGTATGCTCAGGCAGCCTTCAGACAATTAAGAGCACAGGCGATTACCGTCAACCCATACCTGGGAAGAGACGCCATCCAGCCATTCCTGGCTGACGCCGGGCATGGAGCGTTTTTGCTATGCAAGACATCCAACCCCGGAGCGGCAGACCTGCAAGATTTATGGGTGGTGGATGACCTGGGTGAGAACGGGGGAAAAAGAAACCTCCAGATCTATGAAAAAGTGGCACTCCTGGCGCAGGAATGGAACATAAACGACAACCTGGGATTGGTGGTGGGAGCCACCCAACCGGAGGCATTAAAGCGGGTAAGGCAGCTGACCCCCGATCTGTGGATCCTGGCGCCGGGAGTAGGAGCACAGGGAGGAGAGCTGGAAAATGTAGTGGGCGCCGGGATACGACGGGATGGGATGGGATTATTGATTCCGGTATCGCGGGGCATTTCAAAAGCTACAAACCCATACAGAGCTGCCGAAGGAATCAGGCAAACAATCAACGAATTAAGGGAAACCGTGCAACCCAGAGCTTCCCAGCCTGCAAGTGCAACCAGCGAGTTACAGATCCCTACCGCTCTGGCACGCCTGGCGGATGGCTTGCTGAAAGCAGGCTGCATTAAATTTGGGCAGTTCACCCTGAAATCGGGGATGGTCTCCCCGATTTACATAGATATGCGCCAGCTGGTGTCTTTCCCGCGCTTGCTTGAAGAGGTGGCGAGAGCCTACCTGCCCATCTTGCGAAATCTGACCTTCGACCGCCTGGCAGGCCTACCCTATGCTGCCCTACCGATTGCCACCGCCATCAGCATACAAGGGGGCTGGCCGATGATCTACCCGCGTAAGGAAGCGAAAAGTTACGGCACGCAGGCTGAGATCGAAGGGTTGTACCATGCGGGCGAGCGCGCCGTAATCATCGATGACCTGGCCACGACTGGGAGCAGCAAGTTCGAATCGATCGAAAAGCTCACCTCCAACGGATTAAAAGTAAGGCATATTGTGGTGCTGATCGACCGGCAATCGGGTGCCGCGGAAGCATTATCGCACGCAGGATACCGGCTTCATTCAGTGATCGCCTTGACCGAGCTGCTCGATTATTACGAGCAGCATCACCAGGTGCCAGCAGAGCAGATTGAACTGGCCCGGCAGTTCATAAGCACGAACCAGTGAGCCTGTATCCATTTTTCCGCTGGCTGTTGTTTCGGCTCAAGCCAGAAGCCGCTCACCAGCTTACACTGCACGCCATCCGCACTGCCGGTGATATCGGCCCAATCAATACCTTACTTAACCACATTTATTCTGCACCCAACCAGCCGGTGAGCGCATTTGGGTTAGATTTCCGCAACCCAATCGGGTTGGCAGCGGGGTACGACAAGGATGGGATAGCCTGGAAGGGCCTGGGATGCCTGGGTTTCGGGCATATCGAGATTGGCACGGTGACACCGAAACCACAAGCAGGCAACCCGAAGCCACGCCTGTTCCGCTTGCCAAGGGAGCATGCACTGATTAACCGACTGGGTTTCCCGGGCAGTGGGGCAGATTTCGTGCTGGAGCAGATTCTAAAAGAGCGACCCCAAAACCTGGTGTTGGGGGTGAACATTGGGAAAAATAAGGACACACCCATTGACAAGGCTGTGACGGATTACCTCTCCTTGCTGCGATTATTTGCCAGCCACGCCGATTACCTGGCCATTAATGTCAGCTCACCCAATACGGTTGGGTTGAGGCGATTGCAAGAAAAGCAAGCTCTGGACCGGTTATTGAGGTTGCTGAACGAGGAAAGAAAAACCATCAGCGCAGGTGACCAGCAGCGAATTCCCATAGTGGTTAAATTATCGCCCGATCTGGAGGATGACCAACTGGTTGAGGCCCTCGAAGTGCTCATGGCGAACGAGATGGATGGGGTGATTGCTGGCAATACAACGATCAGACGCGAGGGAGTGAGCTCGGCTCTTGCACGAGAAGAAGGAGGGTTGAGCGGGAGGCCATTATTCACCCGCAGCCTTTCGATGGTCGAAAAGATCCAGAAGGCTACGCGGGGAAGCTTAGCGGTGATCGGTGCGGGGGGAATCCATGATGGTGCCAGCGCTCGAAGGATGCTGGACGCGGGTGCAACGCTTGTGCAGCTATATACCGGCCTGATCTATCAAGGCCCGGGCTTGGTTAAAAATATATTACTTGGGCTTTAAAATAAAAAGGCTGTTGACCCAGCCTTTTTTAGATCAGAAGGGGATGTTTAGCTTATTATTGGTGAATTTCTTCCATGCGCAACAATTCCGTGGATTGCCAGATCTGTTTTTTAGCTTTGGGGTATGACGAAGTTGAAGTGCCAGGCCTGGGTGTCATCCTGGGATACCGGCGTGATATCGCTGACCACCTGGAACCAGGTGACGCCTGGTTTGAAGGGGAAGGGCGTGCCGTCGGCGTAGGTGAGGGTGAGGACAGAATTCACCGTGGGACGGCTCCATTGCACCTGGTACATCTGACCATCACGGAAAGCATAGGCGGTTCCGGTGCCACTCAATAATATTTCGATGATTTCAGCGGGCGGTTGCTGGTAGTATTCGTGACGGGCAAAGACGACCACCACATTCGAAGCGCTGATCTGCTGGTCATTCAAACGGTCGGTGAGGGGCGCATACTCCTCACCCTGACCGGTGTCAAAGACATCATCCTGAAAGCGGAGATACTCTCCACTGGTTGGGTCATAATCCCAGCGAGTGTAGTTATCACCCGAATAGCGCACAAATATTTTGCTGCCCTCCACACCGGCTTCAGGTACCTGAGGATCGAACAGCATGCCATCCAGGTTTTGACGACCATTGCTTACCCCCCATGAGGTGACGAGAGAGCTCATGATGGCTGTATCCCCAACGAGAAGATCTTTGGTTTGCGGCTCATACCGGCAGAAGGGATCTAAGCCACTGGGAGGGCACGGTTCTGTATTACCTTCGAGCAGCAGCCGGTCTCCAAAGTCAGAATTCATCAAACGCTGGTTAATCAGTGGATCGGCACTGCCATAAGCGAAGATGCTTTGATACATGTGAACCAGGTCATAATCGAGCATTCGTGCAGAACGGATAGGCCCAGCCTCGGAGGCGTTATTCCCGTAGAATATGGCATGAAAACGGGAATACCCGTCATTGTGATAATAATCGTAAACAATATCAGCAAAAGAAAGGCCCCAGGGAGGGCGATTGGAGTAGCGGGGAACGACATTAATTTTCACAGCCACCGGACGGCGATCTAGCACGGCAGGGTCGCTGACGGGTAGCCCGGTGAGTGGATCGACGTTCTCTGGAAAGCCGGTCGGCCCGTACACCACCGGAGTGGGCGTTTCGGTAGGAGTGGGTGATTGGGTCGGTGTGGGTGTATAGGTAGGCGTGGCAGTATCCGTGGGTATTGCGCTGGGCGTTATTGTATTGGTGATTGGTTTCGAGGTCACCTGTGAAGTGGGTGTTAAGGTAGCCTGACCGCAACCCACCAATAGGATGGCGAGCAATATTCCGATTAATGCACGTTTGGTCATAATCTCCTCCGAGGATAAATCAAAACGCTATCATACCGCATTCAGCGGTATTTGCCAAATCTTTCACTTATAATATGAAAATTGTGCTCGTATTGAAAATGATCGCCTGAATATCACCTTTTACAGGTAATGTCAGGAAGTGTGGAGGGTATTCCATGGATATTTTCAGCGCTTTTGGCCTATCAGCCAGCGCGGGATTGAATGCATACATCCCATTGCTGGTAGTGGCATTGTTAGGCAGGTTCACCGACCTGATCACATTGAATGCCCCCTGGGACGCATTAGAAAGCTGGTGGGTAATTGGCGTACTGGTGGTCCTTTCAGTGGTTGAGTTTTTTGCCGATAAAATTCCAGCTGTCAACCATGCAAATGATATCATCCAGACAGTTGTACGCCCGGCTGCCGGCGCGATTGTGTTTGCAGCCAGCGCCCAGATCATCACCAAAATTCACCCGGTGCTAGCGATTATCCTGGGGCTGCTGGTGGCAGGAGCCGTCCACACGGTCAAATCGTTGGTGGTCAGGCCGGCGGTTACGGCGACGACCGGTGGGGCTGCAAACGTACCTGTGAGCATTGCAGAGGATACGCTTTCCACAATCCTTTCGTTCATCTCTGCGGTGGTGCCAGTGCTTATCGCAGCCATGATGATCCTGGCAGCACTGCTAACCATTTATTGGATTTGGCGCAGGAGCAGGCGACAAAAAGCAATGTATCGTTCACGACAGTGATGTTATGCATACATCTAAAAATGCTGGCGAAAAAATACGCTAGCGTAGCCCGGTATCGTACACGATGGCAACCTGAGTGTATTGGTTGGCATTAACATTTACAGTTTGATCCACAGCATGGGGAAAGGGCTGCCCTGGGAGGGGATGGAGGATATAGGACCCTGGCGGAATCGAGACCTTGAAATGACCGTTCAAATCAGTCTGAAATTGGGTGATAATCTGCCGGTCAGAGTTCAATACCTGTATTGTGGCATGGTATGGTCGATCGTGGCACTGTGTGCTAGCAACTGGCACTGGACCCGGGCAGGTGGGCCCTTCGGTGACATTACCCTGGATGCCACTGGAGGGGGTCGGCGAAGGGGTGACAGGCGATGCCTGCACACAAGCGCCGAGCAGCAAGAGAGTGATAAAGATAGGAATCAAAATTCGTTTATGCATGCCACCAACCCAAGATTAGCCGTGTATAAAATAAAGACGGAAAATTGTCGGAAAGGTTCCAAAAAAGCATTTCCGCAAGGTAAACTTGCAGCCAATATTTAGGATTCACCTGGGAAAAACTTTTATGGCAGCGGCAGGATTAAGACAGAGCGACATCGCAGTGCCAATCTCGGGAAGTGTTGTGGAGAAGGGAAATTCGAAAACCAGCGGGGTATGATTTATCATAATAGTGATGCGCTGTGTGCTGCCCCGGAAAGCCACCCCAGTGAAGATACCTTCAAGCTTGCAGGCGCCCGGCTGGTCGATTTTGGCCATGTCTGGACGGACCAGAATGTCGACCTCCCCTTCCAGTACAGTATCCACCGGAAAATCACCGATGGTTGATGAGACCATGGCGATACCATTGCGTCGCTGAATCATCGCCGGGATAATATTGGTCATTTCAAGGAAGCGAGCGACAAAAATGGATGAGGGGTCCTGGTAGAGCTGCCTGGGTGTACCGATTTGCTCGATGTGACCGGAATTCATCAGGATCACCCGGTCAGCGATGGTGAAGGCCTCCTGCTGGTCGTGGGTGACGTAGATGGCAGTTTGGTGCATCTGATGTAGGATCGACTGGAGGTCGGTTACCAGGCGCTCGCGCAGGTTGCGGTCGAGCGAGCCGAGAGGCTCATCCAGCATCAACAGGTGAGGATGGGGTGCCAGGGCGCGTGCCAGGGCAATCCTTTGCTGCTCACCACCTGAAAGCGTGTTCACATCCCGTTTTGCAAATTCCAGCAAGCCGACGATCTTTAACATCTCTTGGACGCGTTGCTGAATGGCTTGCGGTTGCATGTTCATCATTTTCAACCCAAAAGCGATGTTGTCATGCACATTCATATGGGGGAACAGGGCAAAATCCTGGAACATCAACCCAAAGCCGCGCAGGTGAGGTGCAACCCCAGATAATGAAGCGTTATTCCACAAGACTTCCCCGCGATCGGAGGGCTCAAGACCGGCGATGATGGCAAGCAGGGTAGACTTGCCACAGCCACTCGGTCCGAGAAGAGTGACGATTTCGCCATCACCCACTTCAAAGGAGATATCTTTTAATGCGCTTAGATTGCCAAATGATTTAAAGATATTACGAACAGACAAGATACCCATGAAAGCTCAGCCTAAAACTAAATAGAGGTTAAAACTCACCAATATCGCCAATCCGAAGCCGGTTGATCAGGAACATGCCCGCGCCGGCAACCAGCATGAGAATGGTGCTGAGAGCCAGCGCCTGCCCATAATTTATCTCACCCGGGCGAGAAATCAGGCGGTAGATGGCGATGGGCACCGTGGCATATTGAGGGCGCGCAAGCAAGGAAGTGGCACCAAATTCACCCAAAGAGATGGTGAAGGCGAAGATGGCAGCCGCTAAAATTGAACGTGCGATGAGCGGAAGATCAATGTAGCGGAAGACCATGCCCGGCGTGGCACCCAACACCGAGGCAGCGTGGCGGATGCGTGGGCGAATGCTGCGTAAGGCAGGGGTGAGATTGCGGACGACAAAGGGAAAAGCCACCAGGGTGTGAGCCAGAGGCACCAGCAACAAGGAGGCACGTAAGTCTACGGGAGGCTTATCCAAAGCGACGATAAAGCCCAGCCCAAGGGTAACGGCGCTGGTGCCGAGGGGCAGCATCAACAGCGCATCCAGAGCGTGACTGACAGGTGAGCTATTGTGGCGTGATAGAGCCAGCGCAGCGGGGAAGCCAAGCGACAGGGCTAAAATCACGGTGGCTACGGCATAAGCCAGCGAGACAGCGATGGCTGTGGAGGGAGGGGTGAAGAAGATGGATTGATTGGTATTCACACCGAGAGCCTTGTAAAAGTCGAGGGTGAAACCTGTGGAAAAAACCGCCTGTCCCGGCTGGTTGGCTGCCAGGCTGATAAATGACCTCATCGCCAGTGAAGCCAGGGGAAGGATCAACAAGGTAAAGAGGGTTGCCACTATGAATCCCGCCACAATCTTGCTGCGCAGGGTAGTTAACTTGCGCTGGGTGACCCGCAGTGATTTTTGCGCAAGAGGCAGCGAGAGGCGCCTGATCAGGCGGGTATATAGCAGGGTAAAGCTGAGGGTGCAGGTGATCTGAAGAATCGATAAAACCGCGGCCATGGGGAGATTGAACAAGCTAATCGTTTGATAGTAAATCTCGACCTCTAGCGTGGCATAATGCGGGCCACCAAGCAGGAGAATGACACCAAAAGAGGTGAAATCAAAAATAAATACCAATAACGCAGCGGCAGCGATGGCAGGGGCAAGGATGGGCAAGGTAACCTGCCGGATGGCCTGCCAGCGATTGGCACCCAACATACGAGCAGCCTGGTTAATGCGGGGATCGAGGTGCGACCAAAAATCCCCCACCATGCGCAGGATGATGGTCGTGTTATAAAACACATGGGCGACCAGGATGGCAACCAGGGTATCCGTGAATTGGATGGGGGGAGTACCCAGATTCAAGAGATGCATCAACCCGATATTAATCCAGCCGTTGGGACCCAGTAGCGCGTTGAAAGCAGCGGCAACCACCAGGGTGGGCATCAGGAAGGGGATTCCCGTGAGGGCTTGCAAGAGGGACTTGCCGTGGAAATTATAGTGAGAGAACAGGTAGGCGCCTGGGAGGCCGACCAGCAGGGTAAGCAGGGTAGAGAGGATCGCCTGCCACAAGGTAAAGCCCAGGGTATGCCAGGTGATGGGTGAATTGAAGGCATCCACAAATGGCGCAAACAGCCCCTGCTGCGAGCGTGCCAAGCTGAGCATTAAGATACTCGCCATGGGATAAAAGTAGAACAGCAATAGGAAACACAATGGCGCCAGCCACAATAATATAATAGTTAGAGACCGGCTGCGCTTCAAAATCATTTCAAGACCGTCTCCGTCCAGGCGTTGATCCAGGCCTCACGATTGGCTGCAATCTCATCAGGGTTGACGTAAGCCGTGCTTGCTGGCACCACCAGGAATTTTTGCAGCGTGGGATCGAGCCTGGCGTTGGGATTCACCGGGAAGACATACATCTGGAGGGGCATATCTTCCTGAAAGGTGGGCGAGAGCATGAAATCGACCCATTTTTGGGCAAGGTCAAGGTTTTTCGTGCCTTCCAGGATACCCACAAATTCGATCTGCATGAAGCAGGAGTCGTCACCGGTAATCACTTGGGTGCGAGGAGTTGTTTCAGGGGTGGTGGCTTGCAGCACTTCAAAGGCTGGGTCTGAGTTGTAGGAAATTACAATCGGTTTATCACCGCCTGAAATGGTGTAATCGGTGTAAAAAGCGGCGGTCCAATCATTTTCTACGGTAACGTTGTTCGCGACCAAAGTGGACCAATAATCCAGGTGTTTGTCGGTGCCAAAATGGCCGATGGTGGTCAGCAAAAAAGACAGTCCCGGTGAAGATGTGGCGGGATTCTCCACCACCAGCAGATTTTTATAATCCGGCTTGGCAAGGTCCTCCAGATTTTGCGGTGGCTGGAGATTGTGCTGGATGAAGTAAAGCGAATCATAGATGGGACAGACATCACCCCAGTCGACTGGTAAAGCACGATCCTGTGGATCGAGCTGGTACTTAGTGGGTATCTCAGCCAACATAGATGATTTATAGGGGATGAAGATGCCCTCAGAAAGCGCCCGGCTGAGGAAAGTGTTATCCACACCATAAAAAACATCGGCGAACGGGTTATCCTTGGCAAGAATGGCTTTATTCAATGCGGTGCCCGTATCACCCGAGGCAAGAAACTGAACCTTCGCGTTATTAGCCGTCTCGAAGGCAGTGATCACCGATTGAGAGGCTGAGAATGAATCATGAGTCATCACGAGCAACGTGCGCGGTGCAGCACTGGTCGAGGTCGGCGAGGTGGCGGCAGGGCTACAAGCGGATAGGAACAAAGCAATAGCCAATAATGAATAAAATAGTCTGGTTTTCATATTGCACCCCTTTCCCTGGATAAAATCTGGTTATTCATTCCCACTTTTCAGCAGACATACCAATATGATCCCTGTCTTGAGAGAAACCTGGGCGTGTGCATCCACGATTCGGTTGCTGACTCCACGTGGAGAGCCGAAATTGAGGTCTTCACCAACCAGGGGATATTCCAGGCCACGCGTGGTGATACCCACGGCGTCACCATTGACCGGCAAAAGTGATAGGGTATCACCCTGCCTGCCATCGATATGCAGGCTTGCCTCGCCACGCAGAAAGGCTATTTCCTGATCACCATCCAACAGGCGGATGTGTAAATCAGCAAATTTTTCCTGGACAGCCAGAAAGACATTGGAAATAGTCATATCCCAGCGGGCTCCCAGGGCAGCCACGATGAAGACCGGTGCGAATTTACGATCTGAGGCCAGCTGAAGGGCCAGCTCCAGGTCGGTTTCATCCTTACGGCTGGGGTGCTGGATAATTTCCACCCCGGCAGACCGGTAAGCTGACAGCTGTGCCTGGTGCAGCGAATCGAGATCACCGATGATGATGTTGGGAGTGATGCCGAATGCCTGGCAATGACTGGCACCCCCATCGGCGGCGATGATAAAATCGGAAGGAAGTATTGCACGAATTGCTGCGGGCAGTGATTCCATCTGCCCATTGGCAAAGATGATAGCGCGAGTCATTAAAAATAAACTCCTCCCAACATGCCGGTGGAAGGAGTATGTTTTTTTTGCGATTCCTCCGCCGGCATTATCCGGATCAGGTTCGCGGGTCGAGATCTTGTGGATCTCCTCTCAGCCCAGGATGACCAGGCTCCCCGTGCGTGTGTTTTTACATAAAAAAGTATAAACCTCTTTTCAAAAATGTCAAGTTTATTAAGAAAAGCGCCTAATTGTTTGACGTTGCATCTTCTTGATTGTATAATCTTTTTACCTCTGTGGTGATTAAGGCGCAGGAGGCCTTAGAATGGCTTTAAAGGGCAATTTACGCGATTTTTCAGTAACCCAATTGCTCAACCTGGTAAATGTTGCACGAAAAACCGGAACGTTGGTGGTGGAGCGTTCTCAGGAGCAGATTCTGGTCTCTTTTCGCGAGGGGAAGTTATCGTTTGCAAGGAATGGCGCCGAGGCAGCCGGCCTGACGATGGTACTTTACCATGCCAAGAAATTAAATGCCGCACAGGTACGGGCGATCAATGAGCGGTCGGGGGGGATGAGCGACAAGGAGCTGGGTCTGTTGCTGATTAACTCAAACCTGGTGAGCCAGCAAGAGATCCTGGCCAGCCTGCAAACCTATTACCTGGGCATGGTAAACCGGTTGTTCACCTGGAGCGAGGGGTTATTCCACTTCGACAATGACTTGCTGCCGCCGATGGATAAAATCACCGTGCGCATCAACCTGGAGAACCTGATCATCGAGGGCACGCGGAAGATGCGCGAGTGGGAGCAGCTGCAGGGTGAGATTCCCAGCCTGGAAATGGCCTTGAAATTCAGTGACCGACCAGGAGTCAATTTACGCAACCTGAACCTCAACGCAGATGAGTGGAAGGTCATATCGTTCATCAACCCTAAAAATACCATCCGCCAGATCGCCAAGGCCACCAACAAGAATGACCTTGAAATCCGCAGGATTGTTTTCAGCTTCATCCAGGCGGGGCTGGTGGAGATGGTGAGACCAGAAGGAGTGCCTGTCCCGCAACCCGTGGAGCAGCCAGAACAACCTGCTCCCCAGACCCTGCCCCGCATTAACCCGGCCCAGGGCAATAAAACCGAATTCAAATCACTGATCGACCGCATTATCAGCAAGATTCGATCGATATGATGGATCATAGCCACAACGTGGAAAAGAAGCCAACATGCAGACAGTAAAAATGGTAGTCACAGGTCCATTCAATGCGGGGAAAACCGAGTTCATCAGGTCGGTCAGCGAAATCGAGGTAGTATCCACAGAAAGGAAGATAAGCTCCGAGTCGGAGCGGGTGAAGGACCAGACGACGGTGGCGATGGATTTCGGCCGTATCTCGATTGACGAAAACCTGGTGCTTTACCTGTTTGGCACCCCTGGGCAGCGCAGGTTTGACTTCATGTGGGAGATCCTCTCGGAGGGGATGCTAGGATTTATCGTGATGGTAGACAGCTCACGGCCGGAGACCTTCAGGGAAGCACGCAATATCCTGGAAACCTTCCGTGCTTACGCACCCACGCCCTACGTGGTGGCCGCCAACAAGCAGGATAACAAGGATGCCTGGGAGATCGATGACATCCGCATCGCCTTACGCCTCAGCCCGCGGGTAAAATTACTACCCTGCGTTGCCAGGGATAAAGAGGCGGTGAAGAAAGTGCTGTTGGAACTACTGTACAGCATCCTGGAGGAGATGGAGATCACGCCATCCGAAGAAGGCTATACCAGCGGCTAGGGGGGAATTTATCAGCAGGTGCTTAGGCGGGCAATGCGCCTGTGAAAGGGGGAATCCTTGACACTGCTTATCCTTACGCTTATAATCACGACGCCTCATTCCTCGATAGCTCAATTCGGCAGAGCGGGCGGCTGTTAACCGCTAGGTTGCAGGTTCGAGTCCTGCTCGAGGAGCTTACTACACTCCGGAGAAGGAGTGTTTTTATATTGTAGCGGTCCCCTGTCGGGGATTTCGCAAAAATTACTCAACTATTAACCGCCAGGTTGCAGGTTCCCCTACGGGGACGGGTCGAGTGCTGTACCCCGAAGAACACGGGGTATTTCGCACAAATCGCTCAACTCGAGGAGCTTACTACACTCCGGAGAAGGAGTGTTTTTATATTGTAGCGGTCCC
>CAYLPS010000048.1:23700-25222 GCA_964385625.1 uncultured Anaerolineaceae bacterium
ACTCAACTATTAACCGCCAGGTTGCAGGTTCCCCTACGGGGACGGGTCGAGTGCTCTCCCTCGATAAGCAGGGGTATTTCGTAAAATACGCTCCATAAATCGTTAGTATTCTTTTTACGCAGCTGTGTCGGTTTTTAATTCATGGTGTGATTAGTTTATATACCTGTTGGTGGTAAATTAATGTAAGAGTGCATCATTAATCTCGCATAATGTGAACCGGGCGAAAAAAATATTTAGCCATTAAAAGTGAGGCAGTAGATGCATGATACACATCTCCCCGGCTACGCCACTTAACAGGCATGGCGCGAGCAATCGGTTACAGCGCAGGGCGCATGATGGGCAACAGACTCGAACAGGTGGTTAACCATTCCATTACCGCGCAACCTGTTCGCAAGGATCTGCAAAGGTGCGTGCTGGAGCATTACTCTGGCTGCGCAACTTGCCTGCACGATACCAGGAGGAACTCGAAGGCCTGGCTGAAGGGGCAAAAATCCCATTGGAGCGGCGAGCTGAGCTTTTTTACAGCGAAGAGTGTGACATCAATCAATGCAGTGGAGTAATCTATTTATCGGATAACAAGGTGTGGGTGGCTGGCAACAACAACACGTACATGCGTGAATTATGAGGATTGCCAGTATAAAGGAGGTCGAGGGGCGAATCCCGACCATCGTTTTCTCTATGGAATGAGACATTTTCGCACCCACCGGGAATAATAAAGAAAGGCTTTGACTGCACTATAATTTCCTGTCAGCGTGGGATGAGCCTTCGCCAGACAAACCTCATTAACCTGCCTGTGTATTTCTGACCGAGGCGCTGGAAACGTGGCGCAGCATCTTTGATGTGGAAATGCTGCTCAACGAAATCGATCGAGATGGCGGCATGCTATTATTCGCAGTAGAAGGTAACAAAGATATGTATGCCCTTTTCGAGTGCTTATGCTCGAAATACTACTTACGAGAGCAATCTAAAGTATTCATGGCAAGAGCAAACCTTCGTCGACCAAGAGTAACGCATTTAATTATGGAGTAAACTTAACGTATCATTTGCAACCCTAAGCGATATGCTGTAAAGAAATTCAAGAGGACTGTGTGAAACGGCAGGTGATTAAAGCCACGCTCTTATTGTCAGGAGAAGCTGTGTTGCTTGCCTTCATTGCTGGATGCGCAATCGGAACCATAGGATATCTTAATCAATGGAATACTTCGCAGAAATACAGCAATGCATTTTTCATTGCCGGTTTGTTGATTATCGTGGCAGGCGTATTTTCTCGAATGGGGGCAGGCCAGGAGATGAGCTATTTACACAGGTTCAATGCGAGAGGTTTCCAAAATATGAGCCCCAATGAGCGGGTGAGCTTCGTCATTAAGGTAAGCAGCTCTATGCACCTAACCATCCTGGGCTTGTTGAGTGGAATTTTGTGTATTATCATCTCGGTGCTGGTGATGAAATTCTTCTAGCTGATTAAATTAAAAGAGGCTGACTCAAAAGCAATAGAGTCAGTCTGGAAAAGATAAAAACAAAA
>CAYLPS010000049.1:0-24635 GCA_964385625.1 uncultured Anaerolineaceae bacterium
CATCGAGGAGAGAGTAAAAGTCGGGGACCTGGTCTATCTCCATCAAACGATAAAGGGATTGCTTTTAAGAATGCAATCCCTTTATTAATTCTTTGAGTTCGATAGAATAATACGATTAGATGTTTCTGGTTATAATAAAAAAGCTTACATTGATCAGCAGGACAAGAAAGCGAGGTAATTATGTGTGGGCGGTTTACATTAACAATTGATCCTACAACTCTTCAGCAAGCGTTTCCATGGGCAGTTATCCATGATGATTTATTCCCCAGGTATAATATCGCCCCCTCTCAACCTGTGGCAGTCATCCCCAATACGGGCGCTAATACCGTCTCGATGTATAAGTGGGGGTTGATTCCCTCCTGGGCAAAGGACCCTTCCATCGGAGACCACATGATCAATGCGCGGGCAGAATCACTGGCTGAAAAACCCTCTTTCCGTAACGCCTATCGCCGTCGCCGCTGCCTGATCCTCGCTGATGGATTTTTCGAATGGAAACAAAATCCTGATCGGAAGAGCAAGCAACCCGTGTATATCCGCATGAAAGACAGCCAGCCCTTTGCCTTTGCCGGCTTATGGGAATTATGGAAATCACCTGAAGATTCTGAGATTCATTCCTGCACCATCATCACCACCCAACCAAACAGCTTGCTCGAGCCCATCCACAATCGCATGCCGGTCATCCTGCCCGCAGAGGCTTATCAGCACTGGCTGTCTGTTGCTGACACCCCACCCGCCCAGCTGGACGACCTGCTGGTGCCATACCCGTCTGCAGGCATGATTGCCTATCCGGTTTCAAGGATGGTAAACAGCCCCGAAGCTGAAACGCCTGACTTGATTAAATCTGTGGGTGAGCTGTAGCATTCAAGCCTATCCATGGTCCTTCCACCGGAAATATTTCTGACTGAAAGTCTGCGTTGCTCCAGCTTAGGCGCTGATATTTGCCAGGTTTTGTCAGACGTGCTGAAACAGGTCGATCCGGCTGACGCCATTAAAAGGAATCTGTCAAGGAATACCAGTAGATTAATATTGGGGAACCAGGCCGTCGATTTAAGCGACTTTGAACGGGTCTTCATCCTGGGAGTCGGAAAGGCTGCCGTTCCCATGGTTTCTGCAGCGGCAGGTATCCTCCAGCCCCTCATTACCTCAGGGGTGCTCATCACCAAGGAAGGCCATCTCGATCGCTCCATGATGCCTCCTCGGGGTCGTATAGCGATGTTTGAAGCAGGCCACCCGCTGCCAGATCGACGTAATTTGCAGGCATCATCATCCGTCGCAGCACTGGCTCAAGATATCAATCCCGGGGACCTGGTCATCTGCTTGATATCAGGGGGTGCTTCTTCCCTGCTGATCAAGCCAGCTCCTGATTTATCGTTGCAGGATATTAAATCACTCACCTCACTGTTGTTATCGGTTGGGGCTTCGATCGATGAGCTGAATACCGTCAGGAAACACCTGGATATCTTTAAAGGGGGTGGCCTGGCCAGGTCATTATTCCCTGCCACGGTGGTGTCCTTCATCCTTTCCGATGTGATCGGTGATCGTCTCGATATGGTTGCTTCCGGCCCGACGGTCGCTGATCCCACTACTTTTGCAGACGCTTGGGCGATATTGGAGAAATATCATATTTTAGCCCAGGTTCCTGAGAGCATTCGAGCGCATTTAAAAGCAGGGATCTCTGGAACAATCCCAGAAACCGTGAAACCCGGAGATCCCATCCTTAACAGGGTGCGCAACATTCTGATTGGGAATAACACCCAGGCGGTGAACGCTGCTTCGCAAGCCGCAATGAAGTTGGGTTTTACAACGAAAATATTGACCACCAGCTTGCACGGCGAGGCTTTCGAAGCGGGCCGAAAGCTTTCAGAAATAGCCATTTCGAACATCACCCACAATAGGGCTCATCGCCATACAACCTGTTTGATCGCCGGAGGGGAGACCACGGTGACCCTCAAAGGGAATGGGAAAGGCGGTCGGAACCAGGAGCTTGCGCTGGCCTCCGTACCTGGGCTTGCTTCCGCGGAAAATGAGCTGTTGCTGGTCAGCCTGGCAACCGATGGCGGTGACGGGCCCACCGATGCCGCCGGTGCAGTCGCCACCAACCATACATTGTTACGTGGTGAAATGCTGGGATTATCCCCACAGCATTACTTGCAACGCAACGATTCCTATCACTACTTTGAGCAATTAGGTGATTTAATCAAAACAGGCCCGACTCTTACCAATGTCAATGACCTGGTATTTATTTTTATTGCCTGAGTTATTCCACTTTTACATTGCGCAATCTCAAGCTGTTGGTCACCACGAACACACTGCTGAATGCCATTGCCCCCGCTGCAATCATCGGGTTTAATACCCCTGCTGCGGCAGCCGGGATCAGGATCACATTGTAAAAGAAAGCCCAGAACAGATTCTGCCGTATTGTCTGCAGTGTCTTTCGTGAAAGCTTTATTGCTTTACCTACCCCACGCAGGTCACCACTGATTAAAGTGATGGGCGCAGCCGCCATGGCTACATCAGTGCCGGTGCCGATTGCAATCCCCACGTCCGCCTGGGCAAGCGCTGGCGCATCATTGATGCCATCGCCTACCATGGCCACCACATTGCCATCGGTCTGTAATTTTTTCACTTCCATCGACTTGCTCCCCGGCAGCACCTCAGATAACACGGTTTCGATACCCACCTGACCTGCGATTCCCTGCGCAGTCTTTTGGTTATCGCCAGTGATCATGGCTATGCGCAACTTCATGTTTAATAGACCGCGAATCGCATCACGTGAGCTCTCTTTAACCGGGTCAGCAATCCCAATCACCCCTTGCAGTTTTCCATCCACTGCCACCAGCACCACAGACTTGGCCTGCTCTTGTAAATCCTCGATGGCTTGTTCTCCTGCTTCTATAGACACTTCCCGACTTTGCATCATCTTTGAGTTACCCACCAAAATATGCTTGTTATCGACCACTGCATCCACCCCCATGCCAGATTCCGTGGTGAATTCATCGGGCATTTCCAGGCTGATCCCGCGCTCTCCTGCCTCAGCCACGATGGCTTCCCCCAGGGGGTGCTCACTGGCTTTTTCCACGGAAGCGGTTAGCTTAAGGAAATCTGCCTCCTGCTCGACTTTGTTCACACCATCATCGAGCAAGACCACATCAGTCACCACCGGTTGGCCGCGCGTGATCGTGCCTGTCTTATCCAGCACCACAATGTCAATCTTGCCTGCACGCTCCAGCGCTTCGCCTGAACGCAGCAGGATACCCATCTCAGCGCCCTTGCCGGTTCCAACCATTACTGCGGTCGGGGTAGCCAACCCCATGGCACATGGGCAGGCGATCACCAGGACTGCCACCATATTGATCAGTGCACGAGTTAATAAGCTTACATCAGAATTCGCGGGTAACGGGATCAAAAAGTACCAGATCAGAAAGGTGACCATCGCAATACCGATCACCGTTGGCACGAATATCCCCGATACCTGGTCAGCCAGTCTTTGGATGGGTGCCTTGCTGCCCTGGGCCTCTTCAACCAGGCGGATAATTTGGGATAGAGTCGTCTCTTTGCCCACATTTGTGGCTTCAAATTTTAGATAGCCAAGCTTGTTGAGCGTCGCCCCAATTACCCGGTCGCCCACCTTCTTCTCCACCGGCATTGACTCTCCTGTCAGCATGGATTCATCTGCTGATGAGCGTCCTTCGACGACCACACCATCTATAGGGATTTTCTCTCCCGGTCGAACCAAAACTTGATCACCAATCCTCACGTCATCGACCGGTACTTCTAACTCACTGCCATCTCTAACCACCCGTGCAGTTTTGGCACGCAGCCCCATCAGCTTTTTGATTGCCTCACTTGTTCGCCCCTTCGCTCGTGCTTCCAGGAATTTACCCACTTTGATCAAGGTGATGATCACGGCTGAGGTTTCAAAATAAACGTGCCCAGGAATTAATCCCAGCGTAACGATCAGCGAATATAAATAGGCCACCGATGATCCCATTGCTACCAGCACGTCCATATTGGCAGATCGATTACGCAATGACTTAAACCCCCCCACGTAATATTGCCAGCCAACATAAAATTGCACTGGCGTAGCCAGCAGGAACATCACCCAGTTGACCCAGAGGTTGTTCCCCCATGCGGGAGTAAGGAAATCTCGTGCCATGGCCAGGATAAACAAAGGAACAGTGAAGATCAAGCCTGTGATCAATAATCGCTGTTGTACATCGATTTCTCGCTGCCGGGCAATTTGCTCCGCATCCTCAGTCTCGCCCGCTGTTTCAATCACTTCAAAGCCCGCGGATTTGATTGCCTTGCGCAAGTCTGCCTGGCTGATTATCGTCGGGATGTAGCGAACCTTTGCATGTTCAGTAGTGAAGCTGACACTTACCTCGAGCACACCATCCATTTTGCTGATCACGCGTTCGATCCGCCTGGCATCGTTATCATCACTCATGCGCTTGACCAATAAATCAGCGTCTCCAGTGGCAACTCCATAACCAGCCTTGTTTACTCGGGCTATCAGTGTATCTAAGGGTGAAATCGTTGGATCATATTCGACTGTAGCCCGCTCTGACGAAAGGTTAACATTGGCAACCGTTACACCCTTTTCTTTCTTAAGGTTTCTCTCCACAGTGGCAACACAGTTTGCGCAGGTCATTCCGGTTATGGGCAGGATTACTTGTTTAGATTCGGACATACTATCTCCAGTAAAAATACGCAATATGCAACACCTCGTCTCCCTCTGGGCATATCGCGTAATGTGTAAAATAAAATGAATATCAGTTCACCGCGGGATAATTAATCGAGGCCAGCAGCTCTTTGATTTGTTTTTCATCCGTCGGCGGCTCGTATTCTATGGTCGCATTGCGTAAATTTAGATCTGCTTTGACTGCCTTAACCCCTTCCAGCTCACTCACCTCGTTCTGAATGGTATGCACGCAATGCTCACAATGCATGTTCGGGATTGAATAAGTAACTTTCGTAGTCATCGTTTGTCTCCTTATAAGTCACGGCGTTTTTTTCATGCTGAAAATATCTTTGATCTCGGATAGTACCCGCTCTCTCTCATCGGGATTTTCTCCTCTAACAGCAGTAACCACGCATGTATGCAGGTGCCCTTCCAATATGATGTTGCTGACTTTGTCGAGGGCTGCCTGCACGGCATGGATTTGTTTGATCACATCGATGCAATAAACACCATTTTCCACCATCTGCTCGATTCCGTGCACATGTCCTTCGATATTTTTTAAGCGTTTCACTGCATCTTCGTTCATTTCACGCCTTCCTACCCCCCCCATAGGGGTGGGGTATTTATATTATACTATTTTTATCAACATTGTCAATAGTTTTGGGCAAAATGGAATTTTTAAAAACGGCTAAACACCAAATTCTTCCCCCAGCTCATCCATGCGTAAGCTGATCACCTGGCTCGCAGAATCACGCCCCATGGTGACGCCATAAATAATGCTTGCTGCCTGAACGGTATTCCTGTTGTGCGTGATAACGATAAATTGAGTTTTCTCACTCAACTCGGTCAATAAATCCCGGAATCTTCCCACGTTAGCTTCGTCCAGCATGGCATCCACTTCGTCGAGGATGCAAAATGGCGTGGGTGATACTCTGAGCAATGCAAAAATCAATGCCGCTGCAGTTAGGCTTCGCTCGCCGCCTGATAGCAATGACAATCCCTGCTCCCTCCTGCCCGGTAAGCGCGCCTCAATATCGATGCCTGTCTCGGTTAAATTTTCGGGGTTGGTTAGAGCCAGCCGGGCGGATCCTCCCCCAAACAGGCGGGTGAAAATTTGTTTGAATTCCTGGGCAACCGCCTCAAAAGTGCGCTGAAATTCCCGTTCCATCAATAAATCTAATTCTGCAATCACATCCCTGATGTCTCGCTCGGCCTTTGTCAGGTCGTCTACTTGTGAGGTCAGAAATTCAAATCGTCCCTTTACCTCCTGGTATTCATTTTGCGCTTCAGGGTTAACTGCCCCCATCCTGCGTATCTGGGCTTTTTGCTGGCGGATGGTTTCTTCAAGCTCCACCGAGATAGCCTCAACCACAGGGAGCTCCTCAACCATGCCATCCAGGGGCAGAGGTTTGGGACCCGAAACCGTGTCGGTATACTCGAAAGAGACCAGCCCAAAATCATCCTCGATGTGTCCTCGCAGCGCCTCGAACGATTCCTGCTGGCGAGCCAGGGTGATTTTTGCCTGGGTATACTGCTGCTCTGCGCTGCGTAATGCCTGGCGCCCCTGCGTATCCGCAGACAACAGGTTGTTTTGTTCCTTTTCCAGCTCGTTTAGCCGTTCTTCCAGGGGGCTGACCAGCTCAGATAACCGATCAATATCGCTGGCAACCCGATTTTCTTCATCGGACGAGGTGCTGGTCATTTCTTTAAGCTGGTTGATTTCAAGTTCGAGCTCGATCGACCTCTGCTTCAATCCGTGAAGCTGCTCTTCCAATTGGAGAAGGCTTTTATTTTTATCTTGCTGGTGTGTCCTGGCATCCCTCAATGCCTGCTCGATGACGGCGGTCGTCGTATTCCAATAGGCATTTTGAGTCACTAAATCTTCAAGTGGAAGCGATTCCAGCTCGTTGGATTTTCGTTCCAGCTCCCCCTTTAGAAGCTGCCCTTCTTCAGCTACGCTTGTTATCTCAGCACCCAGATCTTGTAATTCAGCCTGTTCGCCCTCGATATCAGCCTGGTGCCTTAGCATCTGCTCCTGGTGCCACTGCAAGTTGCGTTCTAATGTCTTCACTTGCAGCTCTGATTGATTTACTGCCTGTCTAAGTGCTTTGGCCTGCTCTTCAGCTTCGCTGTACCTAAGGTTAATTTCGTCTTCCTGATGGTTTAAATCACCAATTCTTCGCTCGATATCAGCCAGGTTCATCAGGTACTCAGCTTCAATAACTCTTGCTTGTTCCAATACCGCTTTAGTCTCACGCTGCTGGCGTGGTCTCACTAACAAGCCTTTGCGAGAAGCGCCCTTGATAATGGGTCCATTGGCATGGAACATTTCTCCCTTTAATGTGACCACCCGAACATTAGCCATCTTTCGCCCATTGCTGGCTGAAAGGATGCTTTGTGCGGTTATCCGGTCTCTGACGATAATGACCTGCCCGAAGAGCAAATCGATGATGGGCATCAAACGGTGGTCAGCTTTGATCAATTCTGCTGCAACCCCAACCACCTTGCGGGCATCCACAGGAGCCTTTTCAAGGTCTATGGATAGTGGCCGGTTGGCCGAGATGGCGTCCAACGGGAACAGTGAGCCTCGGATCGCATCATCTTCTATCAGGTCCAGGGCTTTGTCTGCCTGGCTGAGTGATTCGATCACCAGTGAATCGATATACTCTCCCAGGATGGTGGCAATGGCAGCCTCCAGTTCTTCGGGCACGATTAAGCTGTTCCCCAGCGAGCCAATCGCTCCCTCTAACTGATGATCCTTCACTGCTTTCAGTAAAATTCGCGCTCCTTCTTCGTAACCGGTGAAATTTTTCTCGGCCTCCTCCAGCACATTCATCTCGGCCTGTTTTCCGGCTATAACTGCCTTCTGGGCGGCAAGCTTGTCATTAATACTTACGCGTTCTTGTGCCAGTTCTACCAGCCTGGCATGCAGCTCGCTCAGTTCCTGTTGTATTGTTTGGCTGACGCTCTCTTTTTCTTCTTTATCGAGTGTCATCGATCTGAGCTGTTTTTGCGCATTATCGAGCTCTTCTCTCACCTCCAAGAGCTCCCGATCCTCTTTCGTCGAAACTGCCCTCAAGCGCTGCATATGGATTTCCTTCTCAGCATGCCGGGCCTGCAATTGGGTCACGCGTTCGTATTTAACACCATTATCCTTCCTTAATTCTCGTAGGGCATCCTCGATAACCTGCCTTTCTTGCTGCCGCGTATTCAGCGTTTTATCTACTTCAGCCGCTGATTGCTTTGCTTCTGCCAGCTCACTCTCAAGCTGTCCCAGCTCCTTACCGGCAATTTCAAGCTGATCTTTCTGGATCGCAATCTCTTCTTCTGACTTCAACTTCTCGGTGGATAGCTGTTCTTGCTGTTTTAGTAATAACCTCGCACGCTCGTGGTTAACCGCTTGTTCCCGGCTCAGCAGCTCTCGCCTCTGATGTAACGAGGTTAATTGCTTATGCCGGTCACTCAATTGGACCCTGATCTCGCTGATCTGTGAGCGGTAAGCGCTGATTTTTTTGTCCAGGTCAAGCTGGTTAGACTGCACCTCCACCAAACACTCCTCTTTTTGCTTGGCTTCAAGTTGAGCCTTTACCAGCTCGGATTGCGCCAGGTGCCAGTGATAGCCGTACCATTCACGTAAAACTACCTTTAAATCCGCTTTCATCTGCTCGTATTCTTGAGCCCTTTTTGCCTGGCGTTCCAGGCTGCGTAAACGCGGTTGCAGCTCAGCTAGTATATCCTGCACCCGTTCCAGGTTCCTTCCCGTTGCCTCCAGGCGTTTGATGGCTTCCTCCCTGCGTGTTCTGTGCAGCCCAATCCCCGCAGCTTCTTCGAATAAGCGCCGTCGATCTTCTGCCCGTAATGCCAGGGCCGCATCCACCAACCCCTGCCCGATGACCGTGTAGGTCCTTTCAGCCAGGCCAGACTGGGCCAGCACCTCGGAAACGTCTTTCAACCTTACCCGTTGCCCGTTAAGCAAATACTCGTTTTCACCATCCCGGTAAGCTCGGCGGGTGATGCCCACCTCGCTAAAATCGATGGGCAGCCAGCCATCGCTGTTATCAAAGATGATCGTGGCAGAGGCCATACTTGCTCTGGGTCGGTTCTCAGAGCCAGAAAATATCATGTCTTCGGTTTTCTTGCCCCGTAATAGCCCGTAAGATTGTTCACCCAGTACCCACCTCAGGGCATCGGCGATATTTGATTTCCCTGAGCCATTTGGACCTACGATGGCAGTAATTCCATCTGAAAAAATAAATTCGCATTTCGCTGCGAATGTTTTATATCCATGTAGCTCAAATGACTTTAATCTGGCGGGCATCTTTATCTCAATCCCAGTTTTTCTAGCGCGCTTCTCGCTGCCACCTTGGCTGCTGCTTGTTTGCTATGACCTCTGCCAAGCCCATAGGCTTTGTCATCGATATATACCTCTACCACAAAATATTTATCATGATCCGGTCCGCTATCTCCCACGGTTTTGTACACAGGTGTGCCATAGCCTTTCGCTTGTGACCATTCTTGCAGGATGCTTTTAGGGTGGTGTTCTATCTGGCTGGCCATGATCTCTTTCACCGAGGTTTCCAGGATGGGATCCATAAACTTCCACACCTGGTTAATATCCTGGTCTAAATAAATCGCCCCGATCAATGCCTCAAAAGTTGATCCCAGCAAGGCTAAACGATTCCTGCCACCATTTTCAGCTTCACCATGACCTAATCGCATGGCTGCGCCCAGGTGATATTGGCTGGCGAATTGTGCCAGCTGCTCATTCCCAACTAATGCCGCTCTCAACCTGGTCAGCTGCCCTTCAGCCATCTCTGGGAAGCGGTGGTATAACCATGCCGCTACCAAAAAATCAAGCACCGCATCACCCAGGAATTCCAGCCGCTCATTATCCTCTATTGCATCACGATGCTCATTAAAATATGAGCGGTGGGTAAGCGCACGCGTCAATAGGCCGATATTATTAAAATGCAAGCCAATCCGTTTTGAAAAATCTTGTGGGGATTCCTCTGGCAGAATGCTCCCTTGGGTGGTATCCATTTTCTCTCTCCTGAGAACTCAGGGAGCGTCAAACACCCCGCCTCAGCCGGGTATCTGGCGATCCATTAGTTCTTTACCAAGCGATCATTAATATAACCCGTATATTATAAGCGAAAACCTTGTTTTGATTTTCTATAAAATGATTCTTGAATCCTATAAGGTCCGCGCCCTATCCATAATCGGGTTCCAGACCTGAATTTCTCATTTCTTGGAGGTCGACAGCAACATTCCTTGATGCCGTTGATTATTCACCCCGACGGGGCCGATATTTCCCCTCTACCCATTCCTCCCCCTCACTACCCACTTCTTTTTTCCACACCGGAACAATTTCCTTTAAACGGTCGATCCCATAGCGAGCTGCTTCGAATATACCCTCATCTCGATGGGCAGAGGAACATGCAACCACCACCGAAATCTCCCCCGGCAGCAGCATGCCCGTCCTCTGCACGATGGCGATTCCCTGCACATCCTTCCAGCGCGACCTGATTTCATCACAAATCTGTCGCAGCTTGAGCTCTGCCATCGCGCCGTACGCCTCGTACACCAGGCGTTCAGTCTCGTGCTTTGGTTCTCGCCTGGTCTCCTTTCTAACTATCCCCGTGAAGAGACACACTCCGCCTGTTACCGGCAGGCTGATTTCAGCGGCGATTTTTTCGATATCAATCTCCTCATTGACAATCTTTAAAACGGTCGGATACTCTTTCGCGCTGTTTTCACCTCCGCTCACTGGCGGGAACATGGCGATCTCTGCGCCATCCGGCACGATATCCTCATCGAAAGCAAATCCATGATTCATCGCCACGATAATTATGCCCATGAGTGGCTCCAGGCCCGGGTATTTTCCCAAAATTAATTTTTTAATTTCGGCAATGCTTGCACCTTGCGGAAATTCAATGCTGGTTTCACGAACGCCGGCTTTTTCTCGTAAATTTGCAAAAAACAACACCCTGGCGTGGTTATTCATTGATCACATCTCCACTCAACCCTCCCTTTTTATTTACCAACCTGATATTTTGTAACCGCATGGTTTTTTCGGCAGCCTTCGCCATGTCATATACCGTCAGCCCCGACACTGCCACTGCAGTCAGGGCTTCCATCTCCACACCGGTTTTAGCGATCGTTTTCACATATGACGTGATTCGTATCCCTGGCAGCTCCTCATCGAGCTGTAAATCTACCCTTATGTCCAGGATTGGCAACGGATGGCACATGGGGATCAATTCTGAAGTACGCTTGGCCGCCATGATCCCCGCAATCTGTGACACGGTCAATACATCCCCTTTTTTGATCATTCCCTGGCGGATTAAATCCAGCGTCTTGGCTTGCATCACTACTTCGCCTTGCGCAATAGCCACGCGTTCTGTATCTATCTTTCCGCTCACATCCACCATCCTGGCTCGACCAGTCTCATCGATATGCGAGAGCTCATCTGTGGTTTTCATCTGTCTTCATCCATTCATCGATTAGTATCACTCATCAGCTTATATAGCGATTGTTCATAAGGAGGGCGAGCAACGCCTTTATCAGTGATAATGGCAGTAATATACTTCGCCGGAGTAATGTCAAAAGCAGGGTTAGCAATTTCCACTTCATCAGGCGTAATTTGTGTTATGCCAATCTGGGTAATTTCACTCGCCGGTCGTTCCTCGATAGGAATCTCATCTCCCGTAGCAAGTCTCATATCAATCGTGGTAGTTGGCCCAACGGAATAAAATGGCACGCCATGTGCCCAGGCAGCGAGAGCCAGGTTATAAGTGCCAATTTTATTGGCCACATCCCCATTGGCTGCGATCCGGTCACACCCCACCAGGCAGGCATCGATATGCTGGGTTTTCATAATGTAACCCGAGGCACCATCTACAATCACGGTATGCGGGATGCCCAGCTGCTTTAATTCCCATGAAGTCAGCCGGGCGCCTTGTAAGAGCGGACGGGTTTCATCCACATAGATGTGGATTTTTTTGCCTTTCTGGTAAGCCACCCTGATCACCCCCAGGGCGGTCCCGATGCCTCCTGTAGCTAAAGCACCTGTGTTACAGTGATGAATGAGGGTGGCTCTACCCGGGATGAGTGGCTGTCCATTTTCGGCCATCTGCAGGTCCATCTGCGCATCCTCTGTGGCGATTTTCTGGGCCTCGGCGACGATTCTTAATTTAAGCTGCTCCAGGCTCATATGCCCAGCCTGGTCAACGATGGACTCAATACGCTGGATGGCTGTGAACAGGTTAACCGCTGTCGGGCGTGACCTTCTCAGTTCCTCAGCCCCCTCCCGAAGCTCCTTCTTGAATCGATCAACTTCAGCCGCCCGGCTATGCCATGCGGTCAATGCCAGCCCGAAGCCTGCAGCCACTCCAATTGCCGGTGCCCCCCTGATGACCATTTTTCGGATCGCCTCAACCACTTCAATGCAATTAGTAAAATCTCGGTACACCTCTTTTTCGGGCAATAAACGCTGGTCAAGCATTCGCACCATGCCATCCATCCAGCGGATCGAAAAATAATCACCCATGCTGCCTCCAATTCAGAACCATTACGCAATTATAAACAACTTTACCCGCATGTTATAATACCCGACCGATGAACAATATCCTATCGAAATGGAAATCCGGGTTGGCCCGTACCAGTAAAGCCACTTTTGGTCAGCTGGCAACCCTGCTTGGCGCCACTGAAATCAACGATGATACCTGGGAAAAGCTTGAATCTCTGCTCATCCACGCTGATATCGGTGTGGATGCCACCATGGAGCTCATCGATAGGCTAGAAGACCGGGTAGACCGTCAAGGGATCATCAAAGAATGCGACTTGAATTCCATCCTCTTTGATGAGTTACGCTCGCTCCTCGTGGAGCCTCCCATGATTCAGTTCTCCGAAAAACCTGCTATCATATTGATCGTGGGCGTCAATGGCTCAGGGAAAACCACCACCATCGCCAAGCTTGGGAGGAGATTCGCCAACCAGGGCAAGCAGGTCATCCTCGGGGCAGCCGATACCTTCCGTGCTGCCGGTGTAGACCAGCTAGAGGTTTGGGCTGAGCGGATTAATTTACCCATCATCAGCGGGCAGTTGGGTGGTGATGCGGGTGCAGTCGCATATGATACGGTACAGGCTGCTGTTGCCCGTAAATCTGATATCGCTATCATTGACACCGCCGGTCGGTTGCACACTCGATACAACCTGATGGAAGAGCTGAAGAAGGTGTATCGGGTGGTCGGCAAAGCCCTGCCCGGTGCACCTCATGCGGTGTGGCTGGTCATGGATGCCACCACCGGCCAGAATGCCCTCCAGCAGGCGCGCGCCTTCAAGGAGGCGGTCAATATCACCGGCGTCATCCTGGCAAAGCTGGATTCTTCTGCCCGAGGCGGTATGGCATTGGCTATCCAGAAAGAACTGGCCCTGCCGATCCTTTTCGCCGGCCTAGGCGAGCAGCCAGACGATCTGCAGCCCTTCGATGCGGATATGTTTATCAGTGGAATCATCCAGGAATAAGTCTTGTCCAGGGAGCTCACTTGCATGGAAGATTTGATTGATCGATTAACCTCCGCCCAATCCAGGATCCAGAGTTTACTGGTGCGTCTTTGACGTGCCTGACAAAGAAACCCAGCTAGCAGAGCTCCAGACGCAGTCTGAACAAAACGATTTCTGGCTCGATCCTGAATCAGCCCAAAAAGTGATGAAAAAAATCGCTTCTTTGAAGGAAGTGGTTGGTGACTGGCAAACCCTTCACCAGCGCGTGGCATATTTGCTGGAGCTGGCGCATCTGAATGACGATTCATTGCTTTCTGAAATCACCTCCGAGCTGGAAGAGATCGAAAAAGACCTCGACCAGCGCGAATTCAATGTCTTGTTGTCCGGGAAATATGACCAGAACAATGCCCTGCTTGCCATTCATTCTGGCGCGGGTGGGGTCGATGCGCAGGATTGGGCAGAGATGCTCGAAAGGATGTACCTGCGCTGGGCAGAAAACCGGAGATTCAAAACCGAAGTACTCGACCTGAGTGAAGGCGAAGAGGCCGGGATAAAAAGTGTGACGATCGCCATTGAGGGGAAGTACGCTTATGGCTACCTGAGGTCTGAAAAAGGTGTTCATCGCCTGGTCAGGCTTTCATCATTCGATGCCGCACATCGACGGCACACCTCATTTGCCCTGGTGGAAGTATTACCGGAGGTCGAAGAGGATTCCGAGCTTGAAATCGCTCCGGAAGATTTGCATATTGATTATTATCGCTCATCCGGTGCGGGTGGGCAAAACGTCCAGAAGAATGCCACCGCCGTGCGCATCACTCACATTCCCACGGGGATTGTGGTCACCTGCCAAAATGAGCGTTCTCAAATGCAGAATCGCGAAAATGCGATGCGTGTGCTGCGCTCACGGCTGCTGGACATCCAGGAGGAGCAGCACGTTGCCACATTGGCAGAGTTACGCGGTGCATACACCAAGGCTGAATGGGGTAGCCAGATCCGTTCCTACGTGCTCCACCCATATCAAATGGTCAAGGATCATCGCACCGACTACGAAGTGGGAAATGCCCAGGGTGTATTGAATGGTGATATCGATGGTTTCATAGAAGCTTACCTGCGCTCAAATAATAGCAATGGCAACAGGTAACCCATTCCATTATCATGTTCGTCAACAAATAATCCACCAATCCTGCTCAAAATTACCATTTGCATTATTCGTCCTGTTGGTATTGTTCGCCGCTAGCCTTTCTGGCTGCGTGACACTCAATGACCCTGAATCCTCCCAGACATTTTCATCCGACATGGTCGGCACGCTCAATTCGCAATCTGTCATCGGGCAAAGTTTTATCTCCCGGCGGGCCAATCTAAATGGCATCACCATCTGGCTGACGATTTCTTCCCAGCCATCTGACCTCACCCCTGCCAGCCTGTCGCAGCCTGTCACTGTCAGGTTATTTCATGCAGCGGGAGAATCCGCGCCTCTTTACACCACCATCATCAATATCCCATCATCCGGCCAGGATATCCCGATCGCCATAAACATCCCACCGCAAAATAACCCTGCTGGGCAAATCTTCTATCTGACACTATCAAGTGATTCCGGCACGGTCTTGATCAATGGCCGTAATGAGGATGCTTATGCAGACGGGCAAGCTTATATCAATGGCAGCCCGGTCCAAGCTGATATCGCCTTCATGCTCGGCTATGATTATGGCTTTTCTGCCCTGGTCCTGGATCTGGCGGGTTTCTTACACGGCGCCTGGCTAGTTTTTCCCTTGTTGATCCTGTTATGGCTACCGGGCTGGCTTCTATTGAGTTTTTCTGGTCACCGCCGCCATTTTGATTTCGGTGAGCAAACCGCCCTGGCGCTTGGTATCAGCTTGGCAATCATCCCACTGCTTGTGCTGTGGGCAACCGTGCTGAATATCAGGTGGTCGCGAGATGAAGTGCTATTTCTAAGCGGTTTTTTAGTGGCTGTCCTGATCGCCTGGGTAATTTACAATCTCGTTTACTCCTCGCCATCCAGTCAGCAGGCTGATCCTGCACCACCTGGTAATGGGATTGCCTGGCATCAGAAATTTTCGAAATCTCTTTCAACTTCTTCTTTCTTCTTGATCATCGTCTTTCTGACAGGTCTCATCGTCCGCTTGGTCATGGTGCGCGACCTGGCCACCCCTGCCTGGGTGGATTCCGTTCACCATGCCCTGATCACCCGCCTCATTCTTGACCATGGTGTATTCCCTTCAACTTACCAGCCCTATATTAACATCCCCGCCACGGCTTACCATCCTGGTTTTCATAGCATCGCCGCTTTCTTTGTCTGGCTGACCAACCTTGACCTCTCGCGCGCATTATTGATCCTCGGTCAGGTGCTGAATGCGGCCTGTATTTTTCCAGTCTATTTGCTCACCAAGACCTTCACCCGTAGCGCTGTTGCCGGGGTATTTGCTGCGCTGATCACCGCTTTTTTCACTCCCATGCCAGCCTACTACACCAGCTGGAGCCGCTACACCGAGCTGACCGGTTTGTTGATCCTGCCTGTTGTGCTGGCATTGATACACCTTTGGCTTGCTAATCCATCCATCAGGAGAGTGACATGGGTCATTCTTCTCGGTGCCATCAGCGCGGCCGGGCTGTTCATGGTCCATTACCGTGTGGTGATATTCATGCTATTTTTGGTTTTCTCTTTTGTGCTATATCACTCTCTTATTAAAGCTCGAGCTTCTCCACATTTGTCCGCTCAAATTTGGCTGCTTTCAATATTGATGGCCATCATTGCGATCCTTCTCGTAATTCCCTGGTTCCTTCCAACCCTGACCAATACAGTCATTCCCCAGGTAAAATCATCCACATCGCAAGCGGTTGCCATTTTCAAGGATTTTCCATTGCCCTATCTCACCTCTGCCCTCGGAAAACAAGCTATGGTGCTGGCAGGGCTGGGTCTGGTTTGGAGCCTGTTCAAACGGCGCAGCCTGGCATTGGTCATTGCTTTATGGCTGGTCATCCTTTTTTTTCTGGCCAACCTTTCATCATTTAATCTTCCTGGGGCAGATTTGATCACCAACAACTCGGTAGAGATCATCCTGTTTATCCCCATATCGATTTTGGCAGGCTATTTTGTCGATCAGTTGCTGGTTCAGTGGAAAAGCCTGCTCCCCCATAGACTTCATTCCACCTTCGCTGCCCTGGTAATTCTCATCGCTGGTTTTACTTCCTGCCTGGGTGTCAGGCAATTGCTTCCCATCCTCAATCCCAACACCATCCTCTCCCGGCAGGCCGACCTGCCAGCTATTCAATGGCTCAGTGAAAACCTCCCTGCGAACGAAACCATCGTGATCAATTCATTTGCCTGGGGTTACGGCTTGTTTGCTGGAAATGATGGCGGCTATTGGATCTCACCCCTCACTGGCAGGCAGACCATCCCGCCCCCTGTTCTATATGGGCTGGCTGCTGATGCCAGGCCCATCAGCCAGCATAGCCAGGAAATAGCCAATCTAAGCACCGATCCGTCAATTTTCCACGATTACCTGCATTCCTTGCAATACCATTACGTATTTACCGGAGCGCGAGGTGGAGTGATCCCTCCTGAAAAGTTGGCCTCCAGTGGCCTGTTCACTGTCGTCTATCACCAGGCTGGCGTGTGGATCCTGGTGGCTAAACCCTAGTCAATAGAATGATAATGTCACCGTATGGTGCTATATTCGTATAACAAAATAGCGCCTAACCTTGACATGTGAGCAACGGGATTATATAATCACAACCTGCCTGCCCTTTCGGGCAGGTGTTATTCTGATTTCAACATGCAGGCATTACCCGAACCAGGTTTTGCCAATTAAAATAAACAGGAGGTACTCATGACGCCCCAACCGAAAAGGAAACATTCTTCTGGTAGACGTGATCGCCGACGAGCTCATGATGCATTGGCATATCCCAACCTGGTTGTGTGCAGCAACTGTGGCGAGATGCGCTTGCCGCACCGGGTATGCCCAAACTGCGGTCATTTCAAAGGCCGCGAAGTCATTGAGATCAAAGCAGAAAAGAAGTAATCGTCAAACGGGCCGTGAAATTCACGGCTCGTATATTTTTCGCTACTCTGATGGACGATAAAAAAAGCGCTTTTGTCTTTCCAGGGCAAGGTTCGCAATCCGTGGGCATGGGACATGCACTTGCCAAAGCCTTTCCCGCCGCCAGGGAAATTTTTGAACAAGCCGATGACCTGTTGGGTTTCCCCCTCTCCAACATCGCCTGGCAGGGTCCTGAAGACTGCCTCAACGACACGATCAATACCCAGCCTGCCTTATTCACCCATTCAATCGCAGTCCTCCAGGTTTTACGCTCCCTAAGCCTTGAGCTTGTTCCATCCTTCGTAGCCGGGCATTCAATGGGTGAGCTAAGCGCCCTGGTTGCCGCAGGAGCATTGACCTTTAGTGAGGGCTTGAAGCTGGTAAGGATCCGTGGTGAGCTGATGAAACATGCTGCTGAGACTTCTCCCGGTGGAATGGCTGCCGTGCTCGGTTTGGATGTCTCCACCATCGAGCAAGCCTGTGCCAGTGCCAGCTCCGCCACTGAAATCGTCCAGGTAGCGAATGATAACTGCCCGGGTCAGGTGGTGATCTCCGGGGTAAATCCAGCCTTGGATCGTGTCTTTCCCATGCTTGAACAGGCAGGTGCCATCCGCATCATCCGACTGGCTGTTAGTATTCCTGCCCACTCTCCGTACATGGCTTCCTCTTTGCAGGATTTCAATCAATCAATCGCATCGGCTTCAATCAGAGAAGCATATATCCCGGTGATCAGTAATATCTCCGCGCTTCCCATAATGGATTTGAATGAAATTAGGGCCGATCTGCAAAACCAATTAACCCATCGGGTTCGTTGGACAGAATCGATTCACTTTATGACATCCAAGGGTGTGACGGAATTCATCGAAATTGGCAACGGTTCGGTGTTATCTGGTTTAATAAAAAGGATTGATCGGAATGTAATTGCCACCCATTTAGGTGCTCCTGAAGATTTTCAGCGCTACCAGCCGCGCTAACTTCCTATTAATTTCCTCATCAGGCAATCAGGACCGATAGTGTATAATAATACGACCCACTTTATCCGCATGGGGTAGGAGTAGTCATGATCAGGTCTGAATTTTGTTCGATGGAAGGGCGTGTGGCGATCGTAACTGGTGCTGCCAGGGGTATCGGTCTGGCTATCGTTGAAACATTGGCCACTTTGGGTGCCAGTGTGGTCATCGCCGACATGCTGCTTGATCTGGCTGAGAAATCTGCCCGAGATGTCTCACAGGCAACAGGCAAAACTGTCATTTCCAAGAAAGTCGATGTCACTGATGGAAAATCCGTCAGCGCGCTGGTGGAAAGCATACTGCAGCAATTCGGCAGGGTAGACATACTGGTCAACAATGCAGGCATCACCCGCGACACCTTGATCCTGCGCATGGAAGAAGCCGATTGGGATGCCGTGCTGAATGTGAACCTCAAAGGCGTATATCACTGTTCCAAAGCTGTGATTCGCCCAATGATGAAACAGCGCTATGGTCGCATCGTGAGTATTTCATCTATCTCGGGCCAGGTAGGCCAGGCAGGGCAGACCAATTATTCAGCCTCAAAAGCCGGCGTGATCGGGTTTACCAAGGCTTTGGCTCGCGAAGTCGCCAGCCGCCATATCACTGTCAATGCAGTTGCTCCCGGGTTCATACCCACTACTCTCACGAATGTATTAACCGACGAGCAGAAAAAATCCATCCTCACTGCCACCCCCATCGGTCGTATGGGTCAGCCTGAAGAAGTCGCTGCCGCCGTTGCTTTCCTCGCCTCACAGGAAGCTGCATACATCACCGGGCAGGTCCTGGCAGTGGACGGTGGGATGGCCATGATGTGAGCGAATTGCTCTGAAAGGAACTGCCTTATGAAGGATGAAGACACAACCCAAGGAACAACCACCATTGCACCGGATGTATTATTGACCATCGCCCAGTTGACCACTATGAATGTGGATGGGGTGAGCAGGCTCAGCCATGTCCAAACGCCGGTAAACCAGCTGCTCAAGCGTACCCAGAAGCGCGAGGGGGTGATCATCGAGGTCGTCGATGATGTGGTGTATGCGGATATTTATGTAATTCTAAAAAATGACGTGAACGTGCGGGATGTGAGCCATAACATCCAGCGTGAGGTCTCACGTGCCATCTCTGAGATGGTGGGCATGTCTGTAGGACGGGTGAATATTCACATCGAAGATATCGATTATCCAGCGGAGGGCGAAACATAGCCAAATGAAACCTCGTACCAGGGCGCGCAGCATTGCCCTGCAAGCACTTTACGAAATTGATCTGACCGGTCACCCACCGGAAATCGTTATCGCCGAAAGGTTGGCCGAAACTCCCTTGGAAGATAATTTGGGTGAATTTGCAAGGAATATCGTGTTCGGTATCCTGCCCATTGTCCATGAGTTGGATGAAATTATTTCCAGGCATGCCCCTGAATGGCCTCTGGACCAGGTTGCCATTATCGATCGAAATATCATGCGCATTGCTTTATGGGAAATTGCCGTCAGCAATCAGACTCCTTTAAAGGTTGCCATCAACGAGGCGGTGGAATTAGGAAAAATTTACGGCTCTGAGAGCACGCCCCGCTTTGTGAATGGCGTTTTAGGAAGCCTGGCCCTGCACTATAACGATATTATTCAGACCTTAAAGCAATTACACTGAATTGTGTAGGTGAAATGGAAATACTTGGTATCGGTCCTCTTGAGCTGCTCTTCATCCTGGTGATTGCTTTAATCGTCCTTGGGCCTGGCGATATGGTGAAAACCGGCAGGACGATTGGTCGCTTCTTACGTAAAATTGTCACTTCCTCCGAGTGGCGCACGGTCCAAAAAGCTTCTCGCGAGCTTCGTTATCTGCCCAATCGATTGATGCGTGAGGCCGCCCTGGAAGACTTGTCCAAAGACCTTGCTGATATCAACAATATCGGCGGTGAGATCAGCCATGAAGTAAAGCGCGTGGAGCAGGACCTTTCTTCTTGGACCACTCCTCCACTCCCCGGCAGTCCCATCAATGAGCAGCCCGAGGTGAACACACCACCCGCCACGAAACCAGCTCCACCATCCAATCAGGATACCTCCGGCAACAGCAAATAGGCTATGCGCAAATTACTCCTTTTTTTCTGGAAAATCATCTCCGCCCCGTTCCGCTTCTTCGCCTGGATCTTTCGCAGCATCTTCACCACCCTGAAAACTGGCTCCCAAAATGTCACTTCTTATTTCCACGAGGAAGACCTCGATGATGCACCCATTGGTGAGACCCTCTCCACCACCATCGAGAATCCTTCTGCTTTGCTGCCCCACATTAATGCGCTACGCAAGCATCTCACGCGTGCCGTCTTAGCGTTGATCATCACCACCGCAATTTCGTTCTTGTTCGTGCATCAAATACTGGCCTTTCTTGCCGTACCCATGCAGGGTGGCATCGAGAAGCTGGTGGCGATTGATCCTACCGAGAATATCGGCACAGTCATGCGCGTTACGCTGCTGAGTGGCTTTACGATCGCCCTGCCATATACCATCTTTGAGATCTGGCTGTTCATCGCCCCTGCATTAAAAGTCTCTTCGCGCATAAAAGGGCTTATTGCCATCCCCGCTGCCATTTTCATGTTTGTTGGCGGGATGTCTTTCGCCTACTACATCATGCTCCCGACCGCCTTGCCATTCTTATTTAATTTCATGGGTTTAACCACCCAACCAAGGCCATCTTCATATTATAATTTTGTCACGGCCATCATGTTCTGGATTGGGGTGACTTTTGAATTTCCACTGGCCATCTATATCTTCGCCAGTCTTGGCCTGGTTAAAGCCCGGTCATTGGCTGCGCAATGGAAGTTTGCGATTGTGATCATCGCCGTGATCGCCGCAATCATCACGCCCACGGTTGATCCTGTCAATATGGGATTGGTCATGGCCCCCATGATCATCTTGTATTTCATCAGCATCGGGCTGGCATTCCTCGCCCAACGCAAGCGTACAACCAACCAGAAGGAGGCGCTCAGCAAAGCATAACCGACCTAAATCATCATATTCAACTAACCATCCACAATACTCGATCATAAAAGGAGGGTTCCATGCATGAACGTGTTGCCATAGTGGGAGTAGGCTGTACAGGTTACCGTTCTGTTACCCCTGAACAGTCTTATAAAGAATTGGTGTATGAGGCTGCCACACGTGCCTATAATGATGCTGGTGTAGATCCTCGCAGTGATATCGATAGTTTCGTCACCGTCGCGGAAGATTTCAACGAAGGTACCAGCATCTTTGATGAATACACGCCAGATCAAATCGGAGGTGCACTCAAATCGGTTCATACCATCACCGGGGATGGATTGCACGGCATTGCTACAGCCTATATGTTAATTCGCACGGGTCAATTTGATATCGTGGCAGTCGAAGGGCACAGCAAGGCCTCCAACATCAAGACCCTCCCCGATATTATTGCCTATGCGCAAGACCCTGTTTTAAATCGACCGCTCAAGCTTAATTCTCATTTTATCGCCGGCCTGGAGATGAACCGCTATCTCTTTGAAACCGCCACCACGCCTGAGCAGTGTGCTGCGGTGGTGGTAAAAAACAAGTACAATGCGCTCAAAAATCCACTCGCTCCCTTCGCTGCTAATCTCTCACTGGATGACGTCCTGTCAGCACCGCCGCTCTCCTGGCCGCTCGGCATCCATGAAGCAGCCGAGCATGCCGATGGCGCCATCGTGATGGTGCTGGCCGCCGAAGAGCAGGCATTGTCCCTTACCGACAAGCCAATCTGGATTTTGGGTGCCGGTTGGTGCAACGATTCTCCCTCCCTCGAGAACCGCGATTGGGCGCACGCCATCTATGCCGAAGAGGCTGCCCGTATGGCGTACCGTCAGGCCGGTATCAACAACCCGCTCGAAGCCATCGACATCGCCGAAGTGGATGACACCTATGCCTATAAGGAGCTGCAATCATTGGAGGCTCTAGGCTTTTGCCGCGATGGCGAAGCCGGCACGCTGACCATCGAAGGCTTCACCAGCCCCGATAGTGGCTTACCGGTGAATGTCTCCGGTGGCAGCCTCGGCATGGGCAACCTGCTGGATGCCAATGGTCTGGCGCGCGCCCATGAGATCGTCCTGCAGCTGCGCGGCGAAGCTGGATCTCGCCAGGTCAAGGATGTCAATATTGGCCTTGCGCAATCCTGGCGTGGTGTGCCCACCACCAGTGGCGCAGTCCTGATCCTCACCAACTAGAAAGGATGCTGACATGGGAATGAGAAAAGTAGCTGTTGTTGGTGCTGGTATGACGAAATTCGTCCGCCGGGCTCTTGAAACCCCCAAGGAGCTTAGCTGGGAAGCGGCTCACATGGCTCTGCAATCATGCGAGATGACCATGGACGATATCGATGGCGTGTGCTTTGGTACTGCACCTGATACATTTGATGGCGTCCACATGAATGGGGAATATTGCAGCGACGGTTCAGGTGGCTGGCGTAAGCCTTTCATGCGCTCTTATGTGGGTGGCGGCACTGGCGTATTCGTACCCATCCAGGGTTGGTACCATGTGGCCTCGGGCCTGTTCGATGTGGTGTTGGTGGTGGCTGAGGAAAAGATGTCTTCTTATTATCCTCACGCTCAGGCTGCCTTCATGACCATCTTCGACCACACCACCGAACGCCCATTAAGACCAAACCTGCTTTGGATTTTTGCCATGGAGATGAACCGCTACATGACCACCTACGGCCTCTCCAAGGAAGATATCGCTCAGGTTTCTGTGCTTCACAAGCGCAATGCCGCCGATCATCCCTGCGCTTTATTGGGTGATGCCAACATCACCCTCCAGGATGTGCTCAATTCTGAGACCCTGGCCTGGCCAGTCCAGCGCTATGACGTTAGCCCCGTCTCAGATGGTGCCGTTGCCATCGTATTGGCTGCCGAGCATGTCGCCAAGCGCATCACCGATAAGCCGGTGTGGATCGAAGGGGTTGGCTGGCACCTGGATACATCCTATTGGACCAACCGTGACCTGGCGTACCCTCGTTACGTGGAGTATGCTGCCCGCATGGCTTATGACATGGCTGGCATCAAGGAGCCCCGCAAGGAGATCAACATCGCTGAGCCCTATGATCCCTTCGATTACAAAGCCCTTCACCACCTGGAAGGTCTGCAGCTGGCTGACCGTGGAAAAGCTTGCGAGCTCTACAGCAGCGGCACCGCTTCCCGCACCGGCAACATGCCGGTTTGCCCCTCGGGCGGGCTGCTCGGGGTGGGCAACCCCATCGCCGCCGCCGGCTTGATGAAGATCGCCGAGCTGTTCTGGCAGCTGCGTGGCGAAGCAGGCGCTCGCCAGGTTCCTGGTCATCCCCTCCGTGGTCTTGCTCAAGCCTGGGGTGACCTGATGCAGGTTGGCACGGTGGTCATCATGGGTAGATAGGAGGCAAACATGACTGCTAAAATCAAAGAATTTCCTGGAACATCACTGAGTGAGCAGGACTTCAAGGAAGGCAAGGTTCTGTTTAATTTCGATAAGCTCAACGGCATCTTCGCCTGGGACACCGGAATTGGTATCGGCACTTACCTGGCCGCGCTCAAAAACGGGGTCATCCTGGGCAGTCACTGCTCTACCTGTCGCAAGACGGTCGTCCCTCCGCGCACCGTGTGTGAATGGTGTTACCGCCCCATGGATCAATATGTACCTCTGAAAGATACCGGCACGGTGAACACCTTCTCGCTGTGCTATGTCACTTGGGACGTTAAACGCATCAAGGAACCCCTGATCCCTGCCGTAATCGAAATCGACGGGGCTTCACCGCTGCATGGCATCATGCACATGCTCGGGGAGGTCGACCCCAAGGATGTCAAGATCGGCATGCGCGTCCAGGCAGTGTGGAAACCCGCCGCGGAGCGCCAGGGCTCGATCAACGATATCCTGTACTTCAAACCGCTCAAGGAGGATTGACCATGACACTCCTGCAACGCGATCCCAACGCACCGCAAGCCTGGGTGGACAACCTGCCGGTTGAAAACCGCTACACCTATGGCCTGGCAGGCGAGAAATTCTTCCGCACCATTAAGGATGAAGCCCGTATCATGGGCACCCATTGCCCCAATTGCGACCATACCTACGTCCCCGCAGCCGCCTTCTGTGAGCGCTGCTTGGGCAAATTAGACGAGTGGGTGGATGTTGGCACGGTAGGTGAGGTGGTTACCTTCACCTTGCTCAATATCGGCCTGGATGGCAAACCCCTCGAGAAACCCGAGATCATTGCTTTTATCCGCTTTGGTGATGGTGGCCTCATCCACCGGTTGGGTGAGATCGACCCCGAACAAATCGAGATTGGCCTGCTGGTCCAGGCAGTGTTCAAGCCCAAAAATCGCAGGGTTGGTTCGATTTTGGATATCCGCTACTTCAAGCCAGCCTGATAAGCATAAAT
>CAYLPS010000050.1:0-24591 GCA_964385625.1 uncultured Anaerolineaceae bacterium
TCGCATCAAATTGAAGCAACTCTATCCATCCATTTCAGCGTGACTGACTACTAAGGGCACAAAGCCTGATTCCGTTTATAATAAACTTCTAATAAACCCATTACCGGTATTCTTTTTCGGTATTCAGCGAGGAGAACCCAAATGAAACGCCGACCTCCTATCTCTCGCCGGACGTTTATCAAGCTTACCGCCACTGTGGCAGCAGGTGCAGCCCTAGCGGGCTGCACATCCAAGCAGGGCACTACCTCAGCTACCAGCACGACCTCCCCGACCTTGCCTGCCCCCATCCCTCCCAACCCAACCACCGGCACTTTCCCCACTACATCCTCACCTTCTGGGCTCACCCACGCCCAAGCCACAACCGTCGAAACCCCTGCCTCCACTTCCGGGCCATCACCCACTTCAACCCCCGCACCCGCCTATATGGCAGTGGTGCATGGACCTGACCCGGTGGCGATCACCCGGGCAGCCATCGAAGCCCTGGGCGGAATCGAGGCCTTCATCAGACCCGGATATGACGTGATCGTCAAGCCCAACATCTGCACCGATTACAACCCGCCAGAGTATGCCAGCACTACCAACCCAACCGTGGTGGGCACCCTGGTGAGCATGTGCCTGGAGGCAGGGGCTAAGCGAGTGCGGGTGATGGACTTCCCCTTCGGTGGCACGGCGGAATCAGCCTACGAGATATCGGGAATCAGGGCTGCTGTGGAGGCCGTAGGTGGCGAGATGCACATCATGAGCCGCCCTAAGTACAAGGAAGTGGACATCCCCCAGGGCAAGAGTATGAAGAAGATCCGCATCTACCCTGATATCCTGGAAGCTGACCTGCTGATCAATGTGCCGATCGCCAAACACCATTCTGCCAGCACCCTTACCCTGGGTGCCAAGAACCTGATGGGTACCGTGCTGGACCGCAACCTGATGCACGCCGACCTGCACCAACGTATCGCCGACCTGGCAAGCCTGGTACGTCCAGGCCTGACGGTAGTCGACGCGGTGCGCATCCTGACCGACCACGGACCCACCGGAGGTGACCTGGCGGACGTAAAGCAAACCGATACGGTGATCGCCAGCCGGGATATCGTGGCAGCAGATGCCTGGGCGGCCACCCTGTTCGGTTTGAAAGGGACGGATATCCGCTACATCAAAGATTGTGCTGAGCTTGGTATTGGCACCCTTGACCTCTCGAGCATTGACATCAGGGAGATCAAACTCGCATGAGCTGGAGAGCCTGGCGACGGGTGAGGCAAGTCGTCCAAGTCATCAGCTTTGCCTTTTTTATATACTTGATCTTCCTGGTGGTAGAAAAGCGGGTTGCCCCTCCACTATCCGACATTTTCTTCCGCTTTGATCCGCTCTCGGCAGTTGGATCAATGCTCGCCAGCCGGGTATGGATCCCTAAATTAGGGCTGTCATTGGCCACCATCGGGCTGACTATGCTCATTGGCCGGGTATGGTGTGGCTGGATCTGCCCGCTGGGCAGCCTGTTGGAGTGGGTATCCTTCAAGAACGCCCGGAAACGTGCCGCAGCGATTTCACCAAAGCTGAGGCTGGCGAAATATTTCCTGCTGGCCGTCGCCCTGGTGGCTGCACTATACGGCAACCTGACCCTACTGGTGTTGGACCCACTGGCCATCTTCACCCGCACGCTCACCACCGCCGTCCTGCCAGGAATTTTCCACCTGATTAACTCGGTTGAGACGGTACTGTACCGCATGAATTTCCTCACCCCGCTGCTGGACAGCTTTGAGGGGCTGGTGCGTGGCAATGTTTTGCCCGTGGAGCAACCCGTCTTCGCCCAGAACACCACCATTGCAATTGTGTTTCTTGGGATCACTGCTCTCAACCTGCTAGCACACCGTTTCTGGTGCCGCTACCTGTGCCCATTAGGGGCATTGCTGGGCTGGCTATCCAAGATCTCGCTCTTCCGTTTGGTGATTGGCTCCTCCTGCTCAGAATGTACCCGCTGTAGCCTGGTATGCAAGCCGGGAGCGGTGAATATCACGCCGGGGAATTTCCACATCATGCCTTCAGAATGCACCCTCTGCCTAGACTGCCTGGCGAACTGCAAGCCGGCCGAAATTCGCTTCAAATGGTGGTTAAAACCAGCACCCAAACAGGATTTCGATCTCTCACGCCGCCAGGCGCTGGGTGCGCTGGCAACCGGGATTGCCGGTGTGCTGCTGCTGGGCACCGACCTGCACCTGCGGCAGGATAACCCGCTGCGCATCCGCCCGCCGGGAGTGATTAATGAAGCGGCCTTCCTCTCCACCTGCCTGCGCTGCTCGGAGTGCATGAAAATTTGCCCCACGACAGCCTTGCAGCCCACATTGACTGAAGCCGGCCTGGCCGGCTTATGGACGCCCGTGGTGGTGCCACGTGTGGGTTATTGCGATTATGGATGCACAGCCTGTGGTCAGGTATGCCCGAGTGGTGCTATCCCCCAGCTGAGCCTGGAGGAGAAGCGCCAAGCGGTGCTCGGAAAAGCCAGCATCGATAAAAATCGCTGTTTACCCTGGGCAAGCGCCACACCGTGCATCGTGTGCGAGGAAATGTGCCCAACCCCACAAAAATCCATCGTCCTGGAAGAAGTCCAGGTGATAAGCGCCACTGGTGAGACCATCTCTGTGCTACGCCCGAGTGTGATCAGGGAAGTGTGCATTGGCTGCGGAATTTGCGAGCACCAGTGCCCGCTGGAGGGCCAGGCAGCCATCCGGGTATATAATGCTTGAATCTGGCCGGTTAATTGCACCCAATTGATGTTGATAAATGGCAGATAGATGCACAAAATGATGTAGAATATTGCCATAGAGATCTTTGCCTTGGGATCTAAGGAGGCCACGATGAATAAGAATTTATTATCCTGCGCAGTGGTGCTGGTGATATTGTCGTTGGTTGCCACGGCGTGCCAGTTGCCGTCCGGCAGCCCGCCACCGGTATTGCCTGCCACCCCCACTTCAACCACGGGTGTGGTGGCCGAACCAACGAACACATCCGTACCTCCCACGCAGGTGGAACCGACGGCCACAGTATCACCAACGCCACTGCTTCCCACCAGCGTGCCACCCACTGCCGTACCGCCCACCTCATTGCCACCCACAGCGACCGCACTCCCACAAGCCATCCGCATACAGTTTGCAGCTGGAGCCACTTCCGCTACGATCAATGGTGACCTGGAGGCAGATCAGACAGTTTATTATGTGCTGAAAGCCAGTGCCACACAGACCATGAGTGTTAAAATCTCATCGGATACTGGAGATGTTTACCTGGGAGTGGTCGGGGCGGATGGCACCGTTCTGCTGCAAAGCACGGACGAGGACACAACCTTTTCAGACACACTCCCCACCACCCAGGATTACTATCTCAGCCTGATGAGCAGCAGCGCGACCAGTTATACTCTCACCGTGGATATCCCACCCCTGCCGGTTGTGCCCACCGCCAACGTCACCCCCGCGCCGGGCACTTTCGACCCGCTGGCGGTCTATGGGAACCCCACTTTTGAAGACCCCATGACTGGTGGTAACATCAACGATTGGGTCAACCCGGTGACCGGCCTGCTGCCGAATACTAAATACATCAAGATCAGCGAAACGAACGCCAAGTTCTATGTAACTGGAAAGATGCTCGACTTCAGCACCTGGTACTTCACCTGGCGTGAGCTCACTGATTTCTACTTGCAATCCACTTTCGACTCGGGCACCTGTGCTGATAGGGATGCCTATGGATTAATTATTCGTGGGCCCGAGCACCTGGCAGGGGTATCCTTCGGATATGTGGTAGCCTTCGCCTGTGACGGTGAATATTGGGTATTCAGGCTGGACAGTGCCAATCCCTTCACCATCAAAGAGCTGGTCACCTGGAGTAAAAGTGACTATATCGTGGCAGGGGCCAATAAGCAAAACGTGATGGGTATCAAAGCGATCGGCAGCACGCTGACCATCTATGCCAACGGGCACCAGATCGCCGAGATTTTCGACAGCAAGTACGCCGCGGGGCGTTATGGGGTGTTCGTCATGGCAGATGTCACTTCCAACTACACTTATCGGGTGGTGCAAATGGAGTATTGGGACCTGAAACCCTGAAATCGTCAGTAACCAACAATCCGATAATTCCTGCTGGCTGCAGCTTAATCACTGCAGCCAGCTTGATTTAGACAACTCAGCAAATTAAACTTCTTTTTAACCTATTCTCAGGAAATCTACATAATTTATTACACAGAAACTGATAGAGTTGATTATCGATTTTACGGATTACCTGGTTGTGTTCCATGATTACATGACCAACATTAATCGGTGTGAAATTCTTGAGTTTTCGTACGGTATGGTATAAAAAATGCATTACCTGTCTATATTAACCACCATTGTAACCTTCACCTTTGCTGCAGCGGTATTCAGGCGCTTTTCAGTGAGGCGTGGACCGCACCTGTTATTGTGGGGCATCGGATTGGTGCTGTATGGTATCGGCGCGCTGATGGAGGTCATCAGCCTGTTCAGCTTTAACACCATTGCGCTCAAGCTGTGGTATCTCACCGGGGCAATGCTGACGGCTGCCTGGCTTGGACAGGGTACGGTCAACCTGCTTGTGCGCCGTAAAAGCATCACTCTCAGCCTCAATATCCTGCTGGCGCTGGTCAGTGTTTTGGCAGTGGTGCTGGTGTTTTTAGCTCCCATCACTTCGTCCGCAGCTAGCTTCAGCACCAACCAGCCTTTATCAGCCCAATACCGGGATATCCTGATACGTTCCAGCATGATTGTGCTGCTGACCATCCTGCTTAACACTTACGGCACTATCACCCTGGTGGGAGGTGCCATCTACTCGGCTTATATCTTCTGGCGAAAGCACATCCTTTTACACCGCATGATCGGCAATATCCTGATTGCCGTGGGAGCCATCCTGCCTGCTGTGGGCGGCACATTTATCAAGGTTGGCCTGGCGGATTATTTATACCTGAGTGAGCTCTTGGGCGCCATCTTGATGTTTATTGGCTTCTTGCAGGCAACAGTACCGGATGTTGTGAAAAACGCACCGACAGCTCCTGCCGGGTAATGCTGCCTGCAATCTATCTACATAGCCGAAAAACTGCAACCGGTTCGAGGAAATGAACATTTTTTCAAAAATGGTTAACGGCACTCGGGGGTAATTTTGCCAACTAAAGCTCCGTTAAAATCTGGGGGTTGCATTATCCCGCAATTATGATATAAATTGTCTCCTATGCGATGTTATACGCCCCGGGGGTAATTACCGCACTTTCTACGTGCTGATTAAATAAAACAAGGAGATGCCTTTTTGATGAATAAGAAGCAATTCATGGTGTTATCGATGGCACTGGTGATCCTCTTGACAGGCTTGTTTAGCACGCCGCTAACTGCCAGGGCTGCCGGAATCGTCGGCGACGGCACGCCAAGAGGCTGCACTGAGGCAGCATTGGAAGCCGCCGTGTCTAAAGGTGGCAGGGTGACATATAATTGTGGGGCGAGCGCACAAACGATAGCCATAAGCAACCCAATTACGATCAGCCTGGATACCACCATCAATGGACAGGATCTCGTCACATTGAGTGGAAGAAACCTGACCAGGCTTTTCTCAGTTACGGCAGGCGTCACGCTCATTCTTCAACAATTAACCCTGGCGAATGGGAGTGCAGATTTTGGTGGAGCCATCTATAATGCAGGGGGTCTGGAAATCAACCGTTGCATCTTGATGAATAACCATTCGAGCGGAGGATCGGGCGGCGGCATTTACAATGATGGCACGCTAAGCATCACTAATAGCACATTGTCGAATAATTTCGCAGATGGAGGATCGGGAGGGGCAATCTACAACGCCGGAGTGCTATATTTAGAGAATAGCACACTATCGAACAACGGTGGAGAGCGGGCTGGCGGAGGAATATTAAATTCAGGGACTGCTTTTATCACCCAAGATATATTTATTAACAACAGTGGCAATTATGGAGGTGGGTTACAAAATCAGGGAGAAGCCACAATAACAAAAAGCACCATCACCAGCAATATCACCACCCAATTTATGGGCGGAGGCATTCATAACACCGGCCAGCTGACCATCGTAGAAAGCACATTTGCTGATAACAGCAGCGCCACCCGGCAAAATGGAGGCGGACTCGCTAACCAGGGGAATACCAGTATAACCAACAGCCTTTTCATCAATAACACCGCACCCGATGGTTTGGGAGCAGGAATTTATAATAGCGGGCAGCTGACTCTGGTGGCAGATACTTTGGCGTCAAATCAAGCTGTTTCTGGCTGGGGTGGCGGGATTTACTCCACGATGTCAGGCTCCTTAAACATCACAAATTCGACATTTTCGGATAATTTTGGTGAGCATGATGGCGGCGGAATATATACGGTGGGATCAGCCATGATTCTTAACAGCACGTTTTATGACAACCTCCCCAATTCCTTCGTTCAAATCGGATCTACGAATTTCAGCATCAGAAACAGCATCATCGCTGGCGCGCCCACAGGCAACTGCAAGGGAACAATCACCTCATTGGGAAGGAACCTGGAAGACGGTGACACATGCGGCTTTGTAAGAGCCGGTGACCTTCAAAAGACCGATCCCAGGCTGGGTCCATTAGCCTATAACGGAGGCCTTACCCCCACCCACGCATTATTGCCAGGAAGCCTAGCAATCGATGCTGGGTCCAACCCTGCCTGCCCATCAGAAGACCAACGCGGAGCGCCCCGCCCTGTTTTCGGAACGTGCGATATCGGGTCATATGAATTAGGCCTGGTTGTGCAATTGCCGATGGTTATAAAATAATGCACCTGTTGATTACTGCGGGCTGTGAAAGCCTGAAAATTGGTGGCGATGACTTTCCTTATAACGGAAGTCAAAACCGGATACAAGAGCAACTTTAAAAAATTTTCTCTTCGAGTGTGTAATTAAGGCATCAATTTCAAATGGCATTCACAATTACAGTACATTTCGCAGTAATTTTGCTAGCATGACGGGTGGTGCCATAATTAACCATGGTACGGCAACAATGACAGTTGCCCTAAAGTCGACTAACATGATGTGAGGCGCCCATTACTGGGAACCTGCGATATCGGGGCATAGGAATATGATTTTCTAATCAGAATGCCGCTGGTTACGAAGTGATATAAAAGTAGGCATAGGGCATACCATAAATCCTCCACCCCAATTAAGGGTGGGGGATTTTCTGTTCTGCTATAATCATATCCATGGGCCTTTTCCCCAAGAAAAATAAGATGGCCTACCTAAACCAACGGGGCATCATTCTGCTGATGATCTTCTTGCTGGCGAGCAGTGCATGCGCTCCCATTCAACCAGGGCTGAATACACCTACAGCGGCAACATCAACCACGCTTAAATCCGATTGGTATTCGATTTACTTTACCCAGCCGACCAGCCCGACGGCCAGGTCGTATCGCGGCGGACCGGATAAAGAACTGGCAAACGCCATCGACCAGGCGCGCGTCAGTGTGGATGCGGCCATCTACGACCTGAATCTGTGGTCAATACGCGATGCACTGGTGAAAGCCCACCACAAGGGGCTGACCGTGAGGGTGGTGACCGAAAGCGATAATATGGACGAGCAGGAAATCCAAGACCTCAAGGACGCCGGCATTGAGGTGCTGGGAGACCGCCACGAGGGGCTGATGCACGACAAGTTCGTGGTTATCGACCGCAATGAAGTGTGGACCGGCTCGATGAATTTCACCACAGGTGGTGGATACCTGGATAACAACAACCTGCTGTGCATCCTCTCATCCAGCCTGGCAGCAGCCTATACCGCGGAATTCGAGCAAATGTTCGTGGGCAACCGCTTTGGGAGTGAAAAGCTCCCCGGCACAGCCAGTCCCAGTATCACGATCAATGGCAGCCTGGTAGGAGCGTACTTCTCACCCGAGGATGGAACGCTGCAGCACATCCTGGATGCTGTCAGCCAGGCGCACGAGAGCATTTACTTCCTGGCCTATTCCTTCACCTCAGATGCGCTATCACAGGTTCTGGCCGAGAAAGCTGAGGCCGGGGTGACCGTTCAGGGAATATTTGATAGGGACCAATATCGCTCTAACTCGGGTACGGAATACGACAACTTACGCGAGGCGGGTATCGAAGTATACCTGGATGCCAACCCGCAGCTGATGCATCACAAGGTGGTCATCATCGACCAGCAGGTTGTGATCACCGGCTCATATAATTTCAGCAATAATGCTGAGTATAATAACGATGAAAACACGCTGATCATTCATAACACAGACATCGCCGCACAATTCCTGGCAGAATATCAGCTTATTTACAGACAGGCAAAAGGTGATTAATCATGGAGACGAACGGCAAGTTTTACTTGGGACGCATTTTTGACTCCGCACAGGCCAAGACCACACAGCAAACTCTGCTATATGAGCCCGCAGACCTGACCACCCATGCGGTGGTGGTGGGCATGACCGGCTCGGGGAAAACAGGCCTGTGCATCGACATGCTGGAGGAAGCCGCCTTGAGTAACATCCCGGCATTGATGATCGATCCCAAGGGAGATATGACCAACACCCTGTTGCACTTCCCCAACCTGCTGCCGCAGGATTTCCAGCCGTGGGTGAACCCCGACCAAGCACGCCGGGTAGGTAAAACGCTGGAGCAGGTTGCCGCCGAAACGGCTCAGACCTGGAAGCAGGGCATCCTCGATTGGGGCATGGATCCCCAGCGCCTGCAGAGCTTGAGCGACTCGGCTCAATTCGCCGTATTCACACCCGGCTCCAATGCGGGCATCCCCATCAATATCCTGTCATCTTTCAAGGCGCCAGCCATCCCCTGGGAAAGCAACAAGGAATCGTTGAGGGAAAGGATATCTGGCACAGTGACCGCCCTACTGGGATTGGTGGGGATGCAAAATATCGACCCGGTGCGCTCACGCGAGCACATCCTGCTGGCGAATATCTTTGAAAGCGCCTGGGAAAAGGGGAAAGACCTGGATCTGGGTGAGCTGATCCTGCAGACCCAGAACCCGCCCTTCGATAAGCTGGGAGTATTCGACGTGAATACTTTCTTCCCAGAGAAAGACCGCTTCGACCTGGCGATGCTGCTCAATAACATCCTGGCGGCCCCGGCGTTCCAAGTGTGGATCGAGGGGATGCCGCTGGATATCCCTTCCTTGCTCTATACTCCCCAGGGCAAGCCGCGCCACAGCGTGTTCTACATTGCCCACTTGAGTGAATCAGAGCGCATGTTTTTCGTCACCCTGCTCTACTCGGCAATCGAAACCTGGATGCGCTCGCAGACGGGCACCACTTCGCTGCGTGCGCTGGTCTATTTTGACGAAATATTCGGTTACCTGCCGCCGGTGGCCAACCCACCTTCCAAGGAACCCATGCTGCGCATGCTGAAGCAAGCGCGTGCCTTTGGGGTGGGGCAGGTGCTGGTGACGCAGAACCCAGTGGATGTGGATTACAAGGCCCTTTCCAACGCCGGGACCTGGATGATTGGCAAGCTGCAGACCGACCAGGACAAACAGCGCCTGCTGGATGGATTGGACAGCGCCATGGAGGGCGGCCTGGATCGGTCGGAATATGACCAGCTTATCTCTACCCTGGGAAAAAGGGTGTTTTTATTACACAACGTGAATGCCAAAGCACCGCTGCTGTTCCAGACCCGTTGGGCAATGAACTACCTGAGTGGGCCGCTCACACGCACGCAGATCCCCAAATTGAACGAATTGGCAGGCGCCTCCCTGATACCTTCCGTGATGCCTGTACCCACATCCGATGCTGCTCTGGCTGCACAGTCTGGGCCACAGCCTGCACCCATGACTTCCCCGCCGGCCGGTGTACCATTTGTGAGCGTGGCAAAGCCCGATAGCGGATTCTCATCCACCCGCCAGGCTGTACCGGTGGGCATTCAGGAATATTTTCTGCCCAACAACCTCACCTTCACCCAGGCATTCAAGGCTGCTGGGCATGACTATCCTAGCGAAGCTTTCAGCCAGGGGCTGGTATACAGAGCGGTGTTACTCACCCAGGCTATTGCACGTTTATATAATCTAAAATACAAGCTCGATATCGACATTCATAAGACCGCCCTGGTGGCCGATCCCGACAGGCGCGGGGTGGTGCACTGGGATAATCATGCAACTGAAAAAATCGTACCGTCAAGCCTGGAACAAGCCCCTGACCCACAAGCCCGCTTTGCACCGTTGGAGGCGCCCCTCAATGATGTGAAGCTTATGAGCTCGCTGCAGAAGGACTTCCTTGAATGGGTGTACTACAACAGCCAGGTGACCGTGCGCGCCAATGATAACTTGAAAATATACGCCGGCCCGGAGACCAGCGAGGCGGATTTCCGCAGGCAGTGCAGCATGGCTGCCAGTGCACTGCGTGAGGCTGAGATTAAGAAGGTTTCGGCCTCATTTGATAGCAAGATGCGTATCCTGCAGGACAAGCTGGATCGTGAAGAACGCGAGCTGGAGCAGGACCGGGATGAGCTTTCCGGGCGGAGAATGGAAGAGTGGGGCACCGGGCTGGAAACCGTGGCGGGATTCTTGGGCATTGGCCGAAAACGGTCGGTGAGCACCTCACTGAGCAAGCGGCGCATGGCAAAAAGAGCCAAAGACGACGTGGACGAGTCAGTGGAAGCCATCAAGGAGTATAAGGAACAGCTGAAAACCATCGAAGAAGAGAAAGCAGCTGCCATCCAGGCAGTGAAAGACAATTGGATCGAGGTTGCCGGCCAGGTTAGCGAGATCACTGTTTCTCCCTTGAAGAAGGATGTGCGGCTCGATTTCTTCGGTGTGGCCTGGATGCCTTATCACCTGGTGAAAATTGGAGACCAGATCACCGAGCTGCCGGGATTCTCATCCAAATAGCCGAAACATGGAAGATCAGCAATACAAGATCCACAACAGCCGTGGCGAGCTGTTGACAGTCATTCTGCGGCGAGATAGACGCTTGAAGAAGACCTCGCGCTGGGTACTCAACTCGGACGGCACAATATTGGTGCGCGTGCCAGTGCGGCTTCCTAAACGCACGGTGGGAGATATCCTCAAGCATGTCATTGCCCAGCTGGATAAGGGTGCTGAGTCTCACAAAAGACACAATGATGATAACTTGCAGGCGCGGGCTGAGCAGATCAACCGGAAATACCTGCAAGGAAAAATCCAATGGAACGCCATCCGTTGGGTGAGTAACATGCAAACCAGCCTGGGCAGCTGCACGCGGGGAGGGCCTACCGATGGAGAGATACGCATCAGCGACAAGATCAAGGATTGGCCGGAATGGGTGGTGGATTACATCATCGCCCACGAGCTCATGCATCGCAAACATCCCAACCATTCTCGAGCCTTTTGGGAGGAACTGAAAGCTGCATATCCGCGAACCGAGCAGGCGCTGGGTTTTATCCAGGGCGTGAGCTTTGCCAGTGGCAGAAAATTTATCGATGATGCGCCAGAAATGTAAAATAAAGGCTGGTTGGCGAAGCACTACAGTTCAAAATATGCTGGCACATAAATTGCAACCAATACATTATCATGGAACATAACCCTTCCCTTCCTGCTGATTACATGAATGTCGTGGGGTTACTCAACCGGCGTGAAATTGAAGCCAGAGTGCTGGCACCTTTGCTCGAGATTATGAGTAAGGAGATGGGTCGCGAATATGCTGTTGAGATATTCCGGAAGGTTATCCTGGATATCGCCCGCCGGCAAGGGGCTCAATTGGCCGATAGCATGGAAACCAATGACCTGAAGCATTTTGCTGAGGCACAAGAGAGCTGGAAAAAGGATAATGCCATTCAGACTGAAATACTGGAACACAGCCGCCGGAAATTCTCATTCAATGTTTACCGCTGCCGCTACGCAGAAATGTACCAGCACCTGGGCATCCCTGAGCTAGGAAAGATACTATCATGTGATCGCGATTTTGCTTTCATCGAGGGCTACAGCCCTCGCATCTGTCTTAGCCGCACGCAAACAATTATGGAGGGGGCAACTTTCTGTGATTTCCGTTACGAGGTATCGACGGGGAAAAAAGCCCACAGGTGAAACGCTTGACGCAGGTTTAGGATTATGCTAGTATCATTCTTGAAGCCATTTATTTTTGAACATATTTTCAGTCTACCCAATAACACTGTTGGTTGTGTGAAGGAGACAAAAATCGTATGAACACCAGAAATTTGGTACGCACAATGTTTCTTTTCGTGTTGGCAGGGATATTCATATTTGGATTGGGTGCATGTCAGCTGCCTGCTTCCAAAGGACCACAATCAAATAGCGATGGATTCCCTGTGCCTGCCAGCAGCGAACAAGCCAGCGGGCTAGATGTTACCAGGTATGCGACCCAAACTGCCCAGGTGCTGTTACCAGGAATCAATCAGGCTCCCCGGACGCCTGTCTCCACCAATACATCAGCCATTCCGGCAGCAACCAAAACTCCCTCAGCACCGGCACCAACTGCCACACCCATCGTGTATGTGCAACCCACGGAGGGCAGCCTGCCCACTTCTTACACGCTACAGGAGGGCGAGTTCCCATTTTGCATCGCCCGCCGCTTCGATGTGAGCCTGAGCGAGCTGCTCAGCCTGAATGGCTTGGCGCTCGATACGCTGGTTTCGCCCGGGCAGTCGCTACAGATCCCACAGACCGGCAACCCGTTTGAAGGGCCACGCGCTCTGCACGAGCACCCAACCGAATATCAGATCCAGACTGGAGATACCATCAACTCGATTGCCTGTTATTTTGGTGATGTTAGCCCTGAGATGATCATCAAGCAAAATAACCTGACCGTCGATAATTGGGGGCCAGGCGATGTAATCATCATCCCGTAATATGCGCCGATTCCGTTACGAAGGTTTAAACAGGCCTCCGCGTTTAAACCTTCGTAAATTTTAAGGAGACTTATGCACATCGAAATAATCGCCAAAGAAATCATTTACCAGGGGCGGGCATTTAATGTCCGCCGGGATGTGGTGCGCTTCCCCGACCAACACACGATGCACATGGATATCATCGAGCACATTGGTGCAGTGACCATCCTGCCCGTGAACAACGAGGGGAAGATCCTGTTTGTACGGCAATACCGGCATGCCACCGGGCAGGAGCTGCTCGAGTTGCCGGCCGGCACGCTGAACAAAGGCGAACAGCCCAAACAATGCGCGGCGCGTGAAATCCGCGAAGAAACGGGCTTTGCCGCCGGAAAGATGGTTAAGTTGGGTGAATTCTTCCTGGCGCCAGGTTATTCCACCGAATATATGGTGGTTTACCTGGCAACCGACTTATATCCCGACCCGCTGCCGAAAGATAAGGATGAGTTCATCAATTTGGAGCAGGTCCCCGTTGGCCAGGCTTACGACATGGCACTGAATGGAAACCTGCAGGATGGGAAATCATTGGCGGCACTGCTTTTAGCCCAACCTTATCTAAAGAGATCATAACCGGTTCTGTTTTAATCAGACGCTGAATTACAGGCAATCGTATCATCGCTGATCACGAAAATCGCCAGTTTATCCTTTGTGGTCGGATAATTATCCTCGAGACTATTATGGTGACGTGGGCGAAGCCGCAAATCTGTTTGCCAACACGATTGAAATTGCATGGCTCTCGAGTGGCAAGGCAAGTTATGTGCTCAGGATCACAGATCAGAATCAATGAGACCAGGAAATCATAACCTCGGATTCCAACACCGAAAAAAATTATGCTAAATAACAACCACTCAGCGCTTTTAATCCACAGCAGTTGAGACGCCAGCATCCAAGCCTGGTATCCTGATCTGCGTATTTAGTCTCAAATGGTTGGTGGATGGCTTTTCCTATAACATGATGGGAGGTGCCAGGAGAAATTAATTAAAATAGTATTACCCACATTGGATAATTCAATCAAAATGGCTAGAGAGAACAACAAGCCTGGTTTCAACCGGGCTATGTTATTTTTTAATTGATTTATTCACTCACTACGGGTATTGTGGGAGCTTTCTTGGTGATAATCAGGGTCTCGAGGAAGTTACGGTTCAACAACATCACCGGCGCTTCGAGCCTGATATCGGGGTACAGGGGTGCGGTGAGCAGAGCATCATAAACGATGATGAAATAACTCGTGCCTTCGGTGATGAGAGCTGAAAATTCGAAACGCCCCGACCATTCGATGGTACCGGTGATGTCGTAGGTACGGGTGGAAATCTGCACCGGGTAGGGGACCAAGTGCTGGTAACCACTCTTCAAAACTCCTTGCAAACCCATATATTCACGCTTGCGCAAGGTCACCACAGCGGTCTCGGAGCGCACCAGGTACAGCTGGCTGGCATAGTTCATTACACTGGAGGGCTTATGGATGGGAGCAACACTGGCCTCATTAACTTCGATGAACGAGGTGGTCATATCGGTCAGCATTCCCACCAGTCCGCTCTGGATGACTTTGATCTGGCCAAAGATGTAATGACTGCAAGTGAGGATTTCTGCGGGGATGAGGCGGTTCGTGACCGGTGAGACCATGATGATCCTCCTTTATCAGATTAATTTTGCGCTCTCGGTCGGTTAAGGTGATGTGGGGGATGCTTACCCCGCAACCTGGGTTTACGCCCCGTGTTGGGACTGAGCAATGTGTTCAGCCAGGTGACAGCGTGGGCATCATATTCGCGCTTACCGCATACATCGCACACCCACGATGGGAAGTTAGGCACGGTGATCAGCTCATCGTTAAGCCAGGTGAAATAAGTAAGGTACTGTAACCGTAATACCCCTGCGTGGCACTCCGGACACACCTGTTCGTATTCCGGTGATTCACCGGTTTCAGACTGACCTTCTGGCAGCTTGGTTTGGTCACTCATTACTTGCTAACTCAGCTTCCTGAACAATTTTAACTCCAGCGCTGGCGCCCAGGCGGTTAGCCCCGGCTTTGATCATGTCGATGGCGTCGGCATAGCTGCGTATACCGCCGGCAGCTTTCAGGCCCATTTCTGCACCGATCACACAGCGCATCAGCGTCACATCTTCAATAGTTGCACCTGCGGTGCCAAAACCGGTGGAGGTCTTGACAAAATCCGCGCCGGCAGCCTGGCTAATGAGGCAGGCAATGATCTTTTCGCGGCGGGAAAGCAGGCAGGTTTCCAGGATCACCTTGACCAGCGCACCCTGGTTGTGAGCAGTATCAGTGACGGCATGCACTTCATTTAGAACAAGACCGTATACCTCAGATTTGAGGGCGCCGATATTGATCACCATGTCTACCTCGGTGGCACCCGAGTTGATGCAGGAAAGGGTTTCATAGACCTTGAACTCAGGTAAAACCGCACCGAGGGGGAACCCGATCACCGCGCAGACCTTCTCACTGGCGTCTTTGAGCAAGCCAGATGCCAGCGGTACGTAAGCCGGATTTATGCATACTGAAGCAAAATGATGCTGGATGGCCTCCTGGCACAGCTGCCGAATTTGGGCATCGGTTGCTTCGGGTTTGAGCAGGGTATGGTCGATCCAACTGGCAATCTTACTACCCTGGGGTATATCCATCCGGCGGGGAGTGGGGGGTAATTGCTGCTCATATTCAGCTGCTAAGGACAAGATTTGCGATAGATCCATGGCTAAATTATCCAATCAATGGGCTGCGTTGGCAATTGGCACATGCTCGAGCAATCCCCAATCGGTGGGAGGCCAGTATACCAGGATGGCCTTACCCACCACATAATCCATGGGGACGAAGCCCCAATCGTGTGAATCGGAGGAATTATTACGATTATCTCCTAAGACAAACAGCTGGCCCTCCGGAACCTGCCAGGTGCCAGCATAGTTCGTTTTCACATCGATGTAACTCTCTTGTAACAGCTGCCCATTGACGTACACGCTGCCATTTTTCACCTGTACAGCATCACCAGATAAACCAATAACGCGCTTGATGTATTCCTCCGATGGGTTGGGTGGGGGGTGGAAAACGATAATATCACCCCGCTGGGGAGTGCTGAATTTATAGCTTAGCCGGTTGACGATCACCCTTTCACCGGTCACCAGGGTTGGCTCCATGCTGGCGCCATCCACCAGGATACGTGCCGATACCAGGTTGATGCCCAGGAAAAAGACGACCGCCAAAACAATCGTTTCCAGGACATCCAACAAAACCGAGCGTTGCTTGTTCGGCTGAATGGGTTCGGGGTTAACCGAGGGTTGATTTATATCCAAAATGCCTCCGCATTGCAGGCATTATAAGGCGACAATTCCCTGCAAGCAAGGGAACAGGGGATTAATGAATGGTGAACAAATTTACGGATCAAGAGGTGGGTAAACGTCACTTTCGGCGCGGTCGCAGGACAATTCGAATGGGAGTCCCTAAAAACGCATGCTCTTGCCTTATGCGGTTTTCAAGGTAGCGCAAATAGGTGAAATGAGCCAGCTTGGGGTCGTTGACGTGGAGCAGGAAGATCGGCGGGTCATTCCTGACCTGCGAGCCATAATAAATTTTGAGCTCCGTCCCGGCGCGGGAGGGGGCAGGGTGCCGGTCTTGGGCATCATGGAGAATGCGGTTGATCTTTGAGGTGGGCAGGCGGGTGAGACGCTCTTCCTGAACGCGTAATGCCAGGGGTAACACCTGGTCTACACGGCTGCCAGTCTTGGCAGAGATGAACAGGAGGGGCACGTAATCCATGAAGTTTAATTCCTGCCGGATATGCTGAGTGTAGTCTGCCATGCTACGAGTATCCTTCTCGACGGCATCCCACTTGTTCACCAGCACCACGGCGCTTTTCCAGGCATCCAGGACGAACCCGGCGATGTGGGCGTCCTGGGCAGTCAGCCCGGCAAGCGCATCCAGCACCAACAAAACCACATCAGACCTCTCGATGGCGTGTAGAGCACGTAAAACACTATATTGCTCAACGCCTGGTACGATGTGCCCACGCCGTCGGATACCCGCGGTATCGATCAATACCACCGGCATATCAGCGTACATCAGGCGGGTATCAATGGCGTCGCGCGTGGTGCCAGCAATGGGGCTGACAATAGCGCGCTCTTCACCCAAGATTTGATTGAGCAAGCTGGATTTTCCCACATTGGGCTTGCCGACGATGGCGATTTTTACGGCTTCATCCTCAAGCTCTTCACCCTGCTTCTGAAATGTTGCCACCAAGGCATCCAGCATGTCGCCGGTGCCGGTGCCGTGCAGGGCTGAAATGGGATAAGGCTCTCCCAGGCCGAGCTCGTAAAATTCCATGGCTGCCATGCGCCGGGCTTCGTTTTCACACTTATTAACCACCAAGAGCACCGGTGGTATTGCCTGGCCATGCTCCTGGTGCTGATGCTGGCGCAAAATCTGGGCTACTTCATAATCTGCGGCAGTCACACCACTCTCGGCGTCAGTGATGAACAGGACTGCATCGGAATCGCGAATGGCAATCTCTGCCTGGGCGCGGATCTGTGCAATGAAATCAGCGGAACCAATTGAGAGCGGTTTTTGTCCTGCCCCTGCCACTACCCGTATAGGATCGATACCTCCCGTATCGACGACATCGAATACCTTTCCCGCCCATTCCGCTTCCATCACCAGTCGATCGCGAGTAGTCCCGGGTATCTCGTCCACCACTGCCAGACGTTCACCAGCTAGGCGGTTGAACAGGGTGCTTTTCCCCACATTGGGCCTGCCAACCAGGGCAACAACAGGCTTGGGCATTAAATATCCTCAGGGCGTAGGGGTGAGGCCAGGAGCAAGGGTTGGTGTAACAGTACCGTTGGGAGTACCCAGAGGGGTGGGCGTGGGAGCACTGGTGATGATAACCGTCGTCGTGCCGGGCAAAAGTGATGCCAGCTGCAGCTGATCGGGTAAGACATTCACCTTGGGTGTCAGCTGGTAAGTACCCACACCATATCCTGAGAGATCCACCGTCACACGCACATCGGCTGGCCCCAAGACGTTCAATATCGGCACAGGGCCTGAAAGGATCACATCCACCACCGCCGGGATAGAGACTGCTTGCAGTCCAGGTGCCAATCCAATCATCTCCACCGGCAGCGAGATAGACAGGCTGGATTTAATCACCTCGATGCTGATCTGCACCAATACTTTGGTATCGCCTACCACTGAAATCCCAGGCGGTAGATTCAAATCGACCAACACATCAAAATTGCTGTCCTTGCCGGTTAGATCGATGGGCTGAGTCTCCACATAACCGGGCAGGCTGTTCACCAGCTCTGGATTCGCTGAAAATACCACCACACCAACCGGTGAGACAAAAACATTGGATACCTGGTATCCAGAAGCAACCTGCCCCTGGGTGATGGCTCTGACGATCAGGTAGCGGTAACCGCCCAGCAGAGTTATGGGCTGGGTTACGGTGACCGTTTCAGGAGACATGGTCAGGCCGGAAACGATGTTACCCTCCCCATCGAGTAAAACCGGTACCTCAGCCCTGATGAGAGTCTGGTTGATATTGGTGATGTCCAGGGTCGCCCGCACCTGCTTGACTTTAGCAATAAGCGACTCGGGGCCTGCTATTGTGACTTGGGTTGGACTAATTTCAGGCGTTTGGGCCTGGTAACCGATCAATGGATTACCGGTAACAATCAGATTAACTGGGAACTCTTTGCTGGCAATGGAATCCAGCGTGATGGTGAGTTGTTCAGGTACCTGGCTGACCAGGCGCACTAGGTGGGCAGTGATTTGCACCTGCACGGGTACAGAGTGTGTGCCGGCTCCCAGATTGGAGAGATCTACCTTGGCAGTCACCAGGCTTGGAACGCTATTTAGCTGCGTCCATACAGAGGCCGGTGCATTCAACACGACGGTGACAGTATGGGGGACCTCGCCCATAATCTGCAAGTTGGAAGCCTGCCCGATTATCTCGATGGGTATAGGACGGTTCAGCGTGCGCTCTTCATTAGGGTCCGAAGCAACCACCGCGGAGACCCAGACAATCACCGCCAGGATGAAGGCGGTGATCAGGGTGCCGATATTCTTCCCCAGCCAGCGTAGAATCTTCACTTTTTAGCCTCCCCGCTGGGCTTCTTACGGTCGGGATAAATGGTCCTGAACCAGTCTGCCAGACCCTTACGTTCAGCTTCGGGACTAAAGAATGCCCGCAGGATATTTTCCAGGCGTTCAGCATCCAGGCGCCTGATCATGCGACCATTATGGACAACTGAGATCGTCCCGCTCTCTTCAGAAATTACCACCACCACCGCATCACTGACTTCGGAGATGCCCAGGGCGGCACGATGACGCAAGCCAAGCTGCCGGTCGGGGGTACGGGCCAGGATTCCGCTAGCCGAAAGGGGTAGCACACAGGCGGCGGCCACCAGGCGAGAGCCCTCCAGAATAACTGCTCCATCATGCAGAGGCGTGTTGGGATAAAAAATCTGCAAGATCAGTTCAGGGGTGACCTGAGAATCCACCATCACCCCGGTGCGTACATATGCTTCAAGGTTATCCAGGCGCTGTAAGATAATCAGGGCACCGTGCCGGCGGTCAGACAGGCGTACGGCAGCGTTCACCACCGCCGTAATGGAGCGCTGTATGCCTGGGGAAGCCCTATTTGCAGAAAAGACGAAACCAGCCCTGCCGAGTCGTTCGAGCCCACGGCGAATCTCTGGGGCAAATATAACCGGTATGGCGAGAACCAGGACAGGCAATGTGGTCTTCACCAGGTAAGAAAATGCCGGCAGCACATCAAAGCTACTCAGCACTGCGCCTAAAACAACCAGCACGAGCACACCGCGCAACAACACCACCGCCTGGGTCTCGCGCAGCAAGATCAGCAAGCCAAAAAAAATCGTGGTGACAATGGCGATATCAATGATGCTCAGCCAGTTGAGCCGCTCGAAGATAAAGCCTAAACTATCAATCAGGTAAAGAAAAAAACTTTCCACGTAAACTTGTTTCCACTACAGATATTACTCGATCCTCATTCTCTAACCCAACAGCCAGTGTCGGGCAGCTGATTCTAAGAGCCTTTAGACCGGGCGTAGCACCCTGTCCTTTCGCAGCTGCTTGAAGAACATGGCTTCGCCTTTTCCCATGCTTTCTTGCGCAGCTTCCTGCCAAGCCCGCACACCTAATGATTCAATGGTGCACATTTCATACCCCAAAGTCGTCCAAACATCCTCCTGGGCAGTCAACTCGGGGGGTAAAAATAGTAACGCAATCTCGCACTGCAGGTCGCGTGAGGTAGACTCAATTTCAGAAAGGAGCAGCTGCATGGCATTGGGCAGCGGCACGCTCGGATCAATATAGACATCATCGGTCCGTTCTACCAGATTCTCCACCTGCCAACCCACCACACCCACTGGAGCCCCGTCTAATTTTAGAAATAAGAATGCTTTCTCACCAAACGCAGCCATAATATCGTCGGCATTGGGTTTCAGCTTGCCATTACTTAACCGGCCCACCAACGCAGCAATCTCGGCCGCGTGGCGCGGCCGGGCCTTCTCTACCAACATGGCTCCCTTGGGGGCGGTAATGGGCTTGTAGATACCCGAATCAAAGGTGGGGAACAGCTCCTTCCAGGCGCGTGTGACCTGCTGCCAGGTATCTTCAAAAGAGCCTTCATTTTTGATCACCGTGTTGGCAAGCGCTACTTTTTCGCTTTGAGGCGCCTGGTAATTCACGCGCTGGTGAGCTACGGCGACGCTCAGACCTCTCTTCTTTACGAGGCGTGATATTTGAGTTTGTTTTTCGGAATAAGTCACCCAGATAGTATCACAAGCCTGGCGTAAAGGTCCTTCCAGGAGCTTGATGGCTTCCACGACAATCACTTTTTGTGAGGAACGGCGCACCAGAAGGTCTATTGCCTGGCGCACCAGGGGATGCACGATGGACTCAAGCTGGGTAAGCGCTTCGGGGTCAGCGAACACCACGCGGGCTAACTTGGACCGGTCGATCTGGCCATCCGGTCCTAAAATCCACTTCCCAAAGGTCTCCACTACGGGGCGGTAGCCGGGAGCATCATGGGCAATGGCACGGTGCCCGAGAGCATCAGCGTCGATGCCGTATGCGCCTAAATGCTCCAGCATCTTGCGCACCACACTCTTCCCGGTGGCAATATTCCCGGTTAATCCAATTACATATTTACCTGGCCAGGCACTCACCTTGCCTCCTGAAACATGTATTCATTTTAGTCGCGGTACGAAAGAATGTCAAAGGTTATTGCAAAAATGAGAGGAATTGCCCTGAAGCTCTTGAAAATTCCGATTTCGAGCCTCGCACCTAAACGGAGCTCAGGCATTGCGCCTGTCACCCATGAAAAACAGGGCGACCGTGCCCGGTCCAGTGTGAGAACCGATCACCGTGCCGACATTGTTGATCATGACCGGACCTTCCAGGCAGGAAAATCTCTGCTCAACCAGGTCAGCCACGCTGCGCGCATCCTCAAAACATGCCGAATGAGAAATGAAGCACTTGCCCGAGTAATTTAACCCACCCTCAGCATGCAGTTCCATCTTTTGCACTATTTCAGTGATAACATGCTTCTTCCCGCGAATCTTTGCCCGGGGAATCAGCTTGCCCACATCATTCATGTCCATCAGGGGGCAGATATGCAGCAGTGAGCCCATGAAAGCCGAGCTAGCTGACAAACGACCGCCACGCCGGTAATGGGTAAGGTCGGTTGAGAAAAACCAGTGGTGCAAGTTGAGCTTGTGTGCCTCAATCCAAGCATATAGTCCTTCGAGGGTGGCACCACTATCGCGCAAATCGGCTGCCATGTCGGTGAGCAGACCATAGCCCGAGGAGGCTCCCAGAGAATCAACCAGTAATAATTGTCTTTGAGGGTATTTCTGTAACAGCTCATCACGCGCCAGAAGGGCTGAATTATGGGCACCCGACAGGCCTGATGATAGCGAGATGTGGAGGATATCGAAACCTTGTTTGAGATATGGTTCAAAAAATTCAATGTGCTGTCCCACATTTACCTGGGTGGTGGATGGCATCGCCCCTTCGGCAATTCTCTGGTAAAACTCTTCAAAGCTCAACGTCTGTCCAAGGTCATCCGGGTATTCTTTTCCATCCAGTATGAAATGAAAACACACATAAGGGATATTTCGTCCGATAAAATATTCCCTTGGTAAATCGGCGGTTGAGCTACAGGTAATCATATAGTCAGGCATTTAGCACTTCCCTTGTTGAGTTTGACCCATAAAAATCCACCAGCGCCATTAATCCTTCACGCTAATCCTAAATATATCGGCTTATGATTGTTTCAGGTCCACTCAACGATTCAGAAGCCAGGGATTTTCGTTGCATAGATTGTTTTCCGGAAAATTGCAGCGGTCATTATATCGTGATTATAATAAATCCGGCGTGGATAAATTCTGGCTTGCCTTCTATGTCCAGCATATAAAAAGAGGTGGTGGAAATTCATTGGTCATAATTCGACCGGTCAGCAAATCGATTAAATCCGGAATTTTGGCGGCATAACCCAGGTGGCTTGCATTAACACACCTGGTGGGTATCGCCACACGCATATGCTAATCACGCGGCGATTTTGTTCAGCTATCATTGTACAGGGATGATCGCCTATCGGGTAGATATCGGGAAAGGCTTCCAACATGGAAGTAATATTGCGCGAGGTGAGTCCGTACGCCAGCACTGCCATCTATTACCTGGCATCCATCTACCTGGGTGCGGCAGCAGCTGTACTTGGCCCCACCCGGCAGGGGCTGCCACAGGCCAGTTCATGGCATCCGCCTTCCCAACCCTGCTGAACGACGCACAAGGCCGCATGCAAATATCGGAAAAAATACCAGCATCTTTTTCACCGGCTCCAGCCTGGGCAACAAAGCCTTACGCTGGTTGAGGGGCCAGCTGATCGCCCCGTACGGAGCTACCGCCTCCATGCCGGTTGTACTTTGTAGCACTCTTCCGGCTAGTATAATTTTTTATATCCTTAATATCAAACGTTACTCGATTGCCCTTCCTCATAGCAATTATTGATGAGTGAAATATATATAAGCGACGCGACCAAATATTCTATATCTCCTCTATCCTAAATCGTTATAACCTGCCTCAGTTTAATCCCTTACCCGTCTTATAAAAAAAGAAGGTCAGGGTATAATTAACCCTCTTGAACCAAGTATTATTAGATGGGGTATGTTAATCAACCATTTACAAATGATTAACGCTATTCGAGTAAATACGTATATAATTGTCTGACCATCATTAATTTGAAAATTTTTATAGAGAGGAGGTATAGGCTAATCATTGCTGATCAAACAAATCCTTAAAACAAGGATAATTGTAAGTAAAACAATCGCATGAATGTTAAAGGAGGATTTATGAAACACAATCGCTGGTTTCAAATTTTCGCAATCGTCCTTGCGGCCAGCATGATCTTAACCGCATGCGCGACAACAACGCCAACCGTCGCACCGACACAAGCCGTGGCATCTACTACTGTTCCAACTCAGGCATCGACTGGTGCAGACACAATCATCATCGGGACAACCGACACGATCTCCAGCTTTGATCCGGCAGATGCATATGCCACCCGTGACTGGGAGGTCATCAGGAACATCGACGAGGGTCTGCTTCAGTGGGAGCCAGGTAGCGGTGATAAACTCGAACCCGGTATGGCCACCGGCATGCCTGATGTTTCCGATGATGGTTTGACCTACACATTCACACTGAGAGATGGTATCAAGTTCGGCGATGGTACCGATATGACTGCACAAATCTATGCGGACAGCATCAATCGTGTGCTCACTATCGGTCCCGATTGCCCGAACGGTGTAGCCGATGCTCTGGTGACGCCATACCTGGCCAGCGTCGAAGCACCAGACGCCAAGACAGTAGTATTTCACCTAAAGCAGCCTGTTGCGTACTTCCTGCAGCTGGTTGCAACTGCACCATACAGGCCAGCTGATCCCAATAAATTCCCGGCTGACCAGTGCGAGCTCTATCCAGAACCCCCCATCTACGGAACCGGTCCATGGTACGTTTCGCAGTTTGTTCCCGACCAACAGATCGTCTTTGAGCCGAACCAATACTACAATGGGGAATATCCGGCGCAGGTCAAGCAGATCATCGTGCGCTTCTTCTCCGATCCACAGACCGAGGCTCTGGCCATCCAAAATGGTGAGATTGACATCGCCTGGCGTTACCTTGGGGGAGAATTGATTGGCCAGTTAAAGGGTGTGTCTGGGCTCACTGTAGGGACCATTAACGGCGGTTCGATCCGCTACCTTATCCTCAACCATACCATGGCCCCGATGGACGATCCGAACGTAGTCAAGGCTCTAGCCTCCGCCATCGACCGCAACGAGATTTCTGACACCGTCTTTGGTGGTGAGGTCAACCCGATCTATTCCATGGTTCCACCCGGATTCCTGGGGGCTTCTGAAGCCTTCGATACCATGTACGCCGCGCCAGATCTAGAGGAAGCCAAGGGTTTCCTGGAGGCTTCGGGTTACAGTGAAAGCAACCCACTGCAATTCGATCTGTGGTACCCACCTGAGCACTATGGCACTCAGACCGCGGCCTGGGTACAGGTGATTCAGAAAGAGCTTGAAGCTACCGGCATGATTAAGGTGACGCTGCAGAGTCAAGAGTGGAGCACCTACGTCACTGCCTGCACGGGGGGTGATGCTTATGCGGCCTGTGTGCTGGGTTGGTTCTATGATTACCCGGATGCATCCAACTATCTTGAACCT
>CAYLPS010000051.1:0-24392 GCA_964385625.1 uncultured Anaerolineaceae bacterium
GTTGATATTTTGACCGCCAGGTCCAGGTGCGCGAATATAAGATAGTTCAATTTCATCATCGTCTAATCGGATTTCAGGCGTTATTTTATGCATGCTATAAGTATAACCGCCTGATAGGTGGTAGTAATAATCTCAGTCGGTGATATGGCTTCTGGCGACCTCACCTGGATAGTGGATGTATGGTTTGGAAAGATCATCTGATTGAAATGAACGATAATGGTGTACCTTGTTTCTGAATTATTGACACACATATTGTTATCGGTTAACATAAAAAATCTTGTAGCACTCTGGGAGTAATGTTGGGTGAATATACTATCTCATACATTCGGTGAGTGCTATCGGTGGCCCGTCATCAAGTGTATGCGCCGGAAATCATCCTGTCCACAACCATAAAAGAATGCTTGAAGAAGATCTTGCACGATTGATTCCGAGAGAAAAATAATTTTGAGCCATCTGGACGACGAATTCACCTCACTATTGATTGTTGTTTTTCTGGCCTTCTGTGTGCCGGTCATCCTGGTTCAGTTTAAAAGGATTCGACTGCCTTTGGTGGTGGGTGAAATCCTGGCTGGGATTATCATCGGGCGCAGTGGGTTTGGCTGGGTATCGCCAGATGACCAGATTTTAAATTTCATTGCTGATTTTGGTTTTGTCTTTCTCATGTTTCTCTCTGGCCTGGAAATTGATTTCTCCAACCTGGGTTTATTATCTGGGAAACCCGCAAAAAAGGGCCCAAAACGCTGGGGACCTTTTTCCATTGCAGCTGTCAGCTTTTCCCTTACCTTAGTCTCGTCAAGCCTGATAAGCCTGGTGCTGGTTCACCTTGGACTGGCGCAAAACATGTGGTTGTTGGCATTGATCCTCTCAACGACTTCTTTAGGGGTCGTGGTACCTGTACTGAAAGAGAAAGGCATCATCGGCAACCAGTTTGGGCAAGCGATCCTGTTCGCGGCTCTGATCGCTGATTTTGTTACCATGTTCCTGATTACAATCCTGGTAGCGATATTATCACAGGGAATAACCCTGAACATTTTATTGGTGGGTTTGCTTTTCGTGGCATTTTTTGGTGCCTTACGCTTCGGACGCTTTTTCAATCGCCTGTCTGGTGCCCGACGTACTTTTGAAGAGATGAGCCACGCGACAGCCCAAATTAAAATCCGCGCAGCTTTTACGCTCATGCTGGCTTTTGTGGTACTTTCAGAATTTTTAGGCACTGAGATCATCCTTGGGGCATTCCTGGCGGGCGCGTGTGTCGCATTGTTAATGACACGCGATGACCAGCATGTTTCTACACAATTGGAATCGATTGGTTATGGTTTTCTGATTCCGATATTTTTCATCAAAGTGGGAATCGACTTTAATTTATCGGCTCTTTTCGATTCATCACAGGCTATGTTGCTGGTTCCCCTGATAATTATTGCTGCTGTGGCAGTTAAAGTTTTTCCAGCCTTAATTTTTCGCTTGCGTTATTCCCTGAAGGAAAGCCTTTCCGCAGGTGCATTACTATCAGCGCGTCTGTCTTTGATTATTGCAGCAGCCGCGGTTGGCCTGCGTTTGGGTGTCATCACCGAAGCCACCAACGCTGCTATCCTGATGGTGGCTATACTTACCGTGACACTGTCACCCTTGGCTTTTTCGCTATTGCTGCCCTCGATGGAGGGTAAACAGCGCCCCCCGGTAATCCTGGTTGGTGCCGGTGAGTTCGGCTTACAAGTTGCAGAGCAGTTGCGATCACATCAGGACCATGTGATCATCCTGGATGAGAATGATGCGCAGGTAGAACGTGCCCGCCAGAGAGGCTTTCGAACGTTAACTGCCACGCTGGAATCAAACGACTCGCTGGTGGGAGAAGTTATGCAGGGGGTAAAAACCCTCGTGTGTACCCTTTCTGATGTCGACCAGAGTTATCGCACCTGTCAGATAGCTCGCACCATTTACGGTATCCCGCATGTAGTTGCCCAGGTACCAACACCGAGCGACCTGATACGTTTTGAACAAATCGGTGTCTATGCTACCAATGCAACCCTTGATCACGCGGCTCTGTTAACCATGCTCACCCGTAACCCGGCCATTTATACTCTGTTGACTCGCACCAGCGATAACAAGGAAGTTTTTGAAGTCATCGTTGAAAACCCGGCCTGCATCGATAGGACCTTACAACAAATCCCCTTGCCGGGCGATACATTTATTTTATCCATTCAGCGCGCCGGGAATTTATTGGTGCCACACGGGGATACCCAGATCGAATTCGGTGATCATTTGACACTGATGAGCTCACTGGAATGGGTAGCTTCAGGTCAACAGCTGTTTTCACGCTCTTCCCAGAGTGAGTCCAACAAATATGATCCACTCTAACGGGTAAATGCGAGCATCATCAAGCAGATAGAATGTAGAACTAAATTCCAAAAGGAAAGCTTAAAGGACGACTTTTTGTATAATGTTGACACCTAAATTTTTTCACGATAATATACAATAAAGTCTGTCTTGATCTGGTGTGGGGATCGCTTTGGAATCGTTACACAGTCAATTCGTTTAGGCATCAATAATAATTACCTTCCGGTGAGCCCACAACTTGAGTTTGGCAGGTACCCAATGGCAAGAGCAGGTTGGGTGGTTTTTGGGCATTTTATTTTTCCTTGTTAATCTTACAAACAGGGCTCACTGAGTGAAATTAATGCATCAAGAATCACCTTATTGTCTTCAGCTATTTATCGACTGCCTGTTTTGGGCAGCACCCTAGCAGGAAAATAGGATGGAAACTGGAGGTAACCATGTCTGACAAATTAAATCTGACGGTAATCGGCGCCGGGCATGGTGGTAAAGCCATGGCAGCCCACTTGGGATTAATGGAATTTCCCACCACATTATTCAACCGGACCGAATCAAATGTGGCCGCAATCAAAGAATTAGGCGGCATATACTTGGAAAGTTACGATGGTGGCCCGCGTGGCTTCGGTAAATTGCGCCTGGTGACTTCTTCCATCGCCGAGGCCCTGAAGGGAGCACAAATTATCATGATCGTGGTTCCGTCCTCTGCCCATGCGGATATCGCCAAGAATTGTGCCCCTTACCTGGTGGATGGTCAAGTTGTCATCCTGCACCCTGGCCGTACTTGCGGTGCCATTGAATTCACCCGCATCATCCGAAATAATGGCTGCACTGCTGATGTGACCATAGCTGAAGCTGAAACCTTTATCTATGCCTCCCGCTCGGATGGTCCCGCCCAGGCACGCATCTTTCGCATCAAGGAAGCTGTGCCTCTGGCGGCTTTGCCGGCTAATCGCAACCAGCTTGTCCTGGATATGGTTCGCGATATCTTTCCACAGTTCATCGATGGGGATAATGTGCTGCAAACCGGGTTGAATAACATGGGCGCCATATTCCATCCTGCCCTCACCATCCTCAATTCAGGTTGGATCGAAACCACCCATGGCGATTTCCAATTTTATATTGAGGGGGTCACCGCCTCAGTGGCGCGGGTGCTGGAATCGCTCGATCGGGAGCGGGTCACTGTGGCCGCAGCCATTGGCATCAGGGCACGCACAGGCATGGAGTGGCTCAAACTCTCTTATGACGCCATGGGTGAGGATCTTAATGAAGCCATCCATAACCAGCCCGGGTATTATGGCATCAACGCACCACCCACCCTGAATCACCGCTACATCTTCGAAGATGTTCCTATGAGCCTGGTTCCCATTGCTTCCCTGGGGCAGCGTTATGGAGTTGCAGTTAACGGAATTGATGCGATAATTAGGTTAGCCAGTATAATTCATCATACCGATTATTGGCGGCGTGGCCGGACGATCGAAAAATTGGGCATTAATAACCTGAGCGCAGAAGAGCTGATCCATTATGTAAAGGAAGGTGTGTTGGAAACCTCCTGAGCCGGCCTCTTGATGATCCTTGGCTAAAGGAAGGGACACGTGGACAATCCAATTCAATCCAAGATGGTGATCCTCCTGGCAGTCTTGCAAGCCCAGGATGCTGACCAGGTTACAGCATCATTACAAAAATTCGGTGTGTCTGCATTTGAGCTCTCCAGCATGGGTGCTTTTCTGGGAAGAAAAAATGTCACCCTGTTGATCCCGGTTCAAGCGACCCATATTGAGCTGGTGCTATCAGAGTTAAAGCGTAATTGCAGGCAGCGTATTGAATACGTGTCCATGCCTATTGAGGGTCAGCCGCTACCCATCCCCAGCCCCATCCCCATCACCGTTGGTGGCGCCACCATCTTCATCCTGGAAATCGAACAATACCTGGAGGTGCTGCAATGAAATTGATGATTGCCATTGTCAACGATGCCGACTATGATAATATTGCCCGTCACCTGACCGATGAGCAATATCGGGTAACTTGCGTTGCTTCCACGGGAGGGCTTTTCAGGCGGGGCAGCACCACCTTGCTGATTGGTCTTGAAGAAGAAAAAATCGGCCGTGCCACAGAGATCATCAAGGAAAACAGCACCGGTGTTGAGGGAGCTGGCACGAGCAAAGCCACCATTTTCGTGTTGAACATAAAAGAATATATCCGGCTCTGAATTAAGATTAACTCCATGATTTACGTTCTCTTATTGTTGTGAAGAGCCCCACACCCGTTCCCATATTTTCTGGATAGCTATCCGTGGTTATCAATTTAGCGGGTCAGAATAAACCACTGAAGCGATCATTATGAAGACTAACTATCCATGGAGTAGTGAATCACATCGCTTGCACGCGCTTATCACTGGGCGTGTTGTCCCCGAAACCGAGAGGTGCATCCAGTGTGGGATTTGTTCATTTATTTGTCCAATTGGGATAGATGTTCGCATGCACGCCTGGTTGGGAATATATGTGGAAGACCCTACCTGCCTGACCTGCGGTGAGTGCATCGAACGTTGCCCGCGTAGTGTGCTGCATTTTGAGAAAACCGAACTATTCATCGAGGAAAAAGAGTGAGCCGTTATATCATCATTGGCACAGGTATTTCTGGCTTCTCTGCGGCGCAAACATTGCGTGACCTTGACGCTGAGTCTGATATCCTGTTGATCAGTGATGATCCTCAAGGTTTTTATTCCCGTCCTGGTTTGGCTTATTATTTATCAGGAGAAATTCCCGAGAAGCAGCTTTTCCTTTTCTCGAAAAAGGGTAAACTCCTTCTGGATGTACAGCATTTGATAGCTCGCGTAACCAGAGTAGATCCACAATCTCATTCGATTCAAATCGATCCAGGCGGAAAGTTAGTTTATGACCGTCTGCTGCTTGCTACGGGCTCGCTAGCCATTCCACTTAAAATACCAGGAACAGACTTACAAGGCGTGGTGAAGCTAGATAACATGCAGGATGCCCGGCGAATTCTTGCCCTGGTGCGAAATTCTAAGACTGCGGTGGTTGTTGGTGGTGGGGTGGTTGGTTTGGAATTATCCGAAGGTCTGGCAGCTCGAGGAATTAAAGTCCACTTTTTAATTCGGGGGGATTGGTTTTGGTCCAACATCCTCGCCGAAGCTGAGGCCAGTATGGTGGAAAAACGCCTTGCGCACGACGGGGTATGCCTTCATCACCACGAAGAGATTGCCGAAATACTGGGCAGGAATGGTAAGGTGATGGGTTTTCGTACCACCAGCGGTCAGGTAATAAATTGCAACATGGTTGCGATTGGAATTGGCGTGAAAGCCTGTCATGAATTGGCGCAGGAAGCCAATCTAAAAACAGACCGGGGAATCCTGGTGGATGAATATTTACAAACGAGTGAATCTGATATTTTCGCGGCTGGTGATGTGGCCCAAATTTTTGACCCGCTTAACGGGCATTATTCCATAGACAATCTCTGGTATCCGGGCCGCAAGCAAGGTCGCATCGCCGCATTCAACATGCTGGGGCATACCCAAATGTACCAGCGCACTGTGGCCATGAATGTCTTGCGATTGGGAGGGGTTATGACCACCATCATTGGCTCGATAGGCACCGGACGTGATGAAGGGCCTGTATACACATCACGCGGTTTCAGCGAAACCTGGCAGCAGTTGCCAAACAGCATCGCTGCCGAGAGTGGTACGGACGTGAGTCACTTAAGGCTGGTTGTTGGTGAGCATCAAGTGATTGGCGCGGTAATCATGGGCGACCAGAAACTATCCCGCCCCCTGCAGGAGATGATTAATCAACAGGTGGAAATTACTCCCATTCGCCAGCAATTGTTGGAAGCAGGCCCACCGTTGGGGCAGCTTGTTATGGATTATTGGCTAAAAACCAGGAAATGAAGGCCTGGCGTCGGGTTGTGCTAGATGCTTACAAGAAACAAAGAACTCTGGTTCGCATTACTGGCAATAATCGCCATAACTGCAATATATAGCTGGGTCGTGTATATATACAGATCCATACCTGCTGCTAGCAGCTTCTTTGGCCACATGATTGGCGTGATTGGCTTCGTGCTGATGTTAATTACAGAGACCCTGTATTCATTGCGCAAACGAAGCCGAAAGGGACGCTGGGGAAGCATGAGAGCCTGGCTCCAGTTTCACATTTTCACCGGTCTGGTAGGGCCATACATGGTGCTGTTGCATACCTCCTGGAAATTCAATGGTCTCGCTGGAGTTACCACCTTATTCACGATGATTATCGTTATCAGTGGATTTATCGGTCGATATATCTATACCCGCATTCCCCGCACATTGGATGGCATCGAGGTCACCAATATTACGGGGCAAGCCCAGGCAGCCGTGCTGGTTCGCTCACGTCAAATGCTGGCAATCTGGCACGCCATCCATATCCCCATTGGAATCACCCTGTTTTCAGCGGCGATAATCCATATCGGCGCCGCCCTCATCTACGCCACACTGCTACGCTAGGATGCGTACATGAGAAAAAAACCATATGGTTGCCTCACCCTGCCCGGACTGGCAGCTGGTTTGCTGACAGTGCTGGTTGTCTCCCTGACCGGCATTCTGCGCGGTGGAACGCTTTTCAGCCCCGGATCACTCAATGCTCAGGCAGGTACATTGCTGGGTGGCGTCACTTCCCACGCTGAGATTGGCGGGAGGTGCTCGGCTTGCCACTCTTTTTTCTGGCAATCGTCCAGGATGGCCGACCGGTGTGTCACCTGCCATATGGATGTCGCAAGCCAGTTGAATGATCCAACCAGCTTACACGGCGTCCAGTATCAAGAGAATTCCAACCTAACCTGCCGGATCTGCCATCCTGATCATCGGGGCTTGAGCGCTTCCCTGACCGATATGTCCATGGTCCATATCAACCATGAAACGTTTGGCTACTCGCTGAACGCTCACCAGCAACAGGTGGATGGCACCCCTTTTGCCTGTAAAACATGCCACGTCGCTGGTTACACGGCCTTTGACCAGATCATCTGCTTCACCTGCCACCAACAAATAAATCCCGATTTTATGTTTTCTCACCAACAAGCCTACGGCCAAGATTGCCTGGCCTGCCACGATGGGATAGATACCTATGGTAGCGATTTCGACCACGATACTACAGCTTTCCAATTGGTCGGAAAGCACAACCAATTAGCCTGCGTAGATTGCCACCCCACTGCGCGTAGTATCGCAGATTTGAAAGCAACACCCCAGGATTGCTACTCCTGTCATGCAGGAGATGACGCCCATCAGGGTGAGTTTGGTGCTGGGTGCGCTACATGCCACACTCCGGATGGCTGGCTCCCAGCCTCGTTTGATCACGCCCTCACCAGGTTTCCTCTCACCGGGGCCCACACCCAGATAGAATGCACCCAATGCCACAACACTCTGACCTTCGCTGGATTATCACTGGTTTGCTCATCCTGCCATACCGATCCCGCGATCCACGCAGGATTATTTGCTGGCATGACCTGCGACCAATGCCATAGCACCAGCGCCTGGGCGCCAGCCAGCTTCAACCTTAACCACCCTGCCCAGTGTGATGACGAGAATTGCATTAATCACGAAGAGGCATCTTGCCGTGATTGCCACCCTGATAGTCTCTCGACAGCCACCTGCTTGAAATGTCACTCAAGCAATAATCCCGATGATGATCATGGGGACGATGATTGAATGTACATATCTCTCGACATCGTTCGACGGGAAGTCATGGTTATAGTGGACATAATGAGAGATCAAAGCAGGATTTATCTTGGACGATTTTCACCTGGGTATCCAGACGCTTGCTTGAGCGTCAGGCTTATGTTGATTGTCAATGAAAATCCATCTACACCGTGGTGGGTTTTGGCTCGCGGATGTACCTCAAGCTCACCGTGCTGAGGAAAAAGAGCAGGGTGTATCCGGCGAAAATTACGAAGTAGCCCAACCCGGGTGTGCTGAGGTTCAGGTAATCTGCCACCGGCCCGCCGATACTGCCCCCAATGATGCCCGCCCCGGCCCCAGCCAGGTTGGAAACGCCCAGGTAAAACCCCGCCTCAGCCGCGGGCACCAGGCTTGTACCCATCGCCCAGTTGGTGGTCATGAACATTCCCGTTGCCACGCCAAGAATCATCCCTGAGATGTAGATTAATGTCTCGCTTGGCACCAGGATGGTGGCTAATAACCCGGCGCAACCGATCCCCGCCAGAATACCGCTCCACCCCACCAGGAGTTTTTTGCTGAACCGGTCGGCCAGCCAGCCACCGATGAAAGCGGACGCCACTGTACCCACGCCAACCACGGTAATCAGGCTTCCAAATAAGATCGTGGCTTGCCCGATGTCGATCTTGAATGAGTACATAAAGAAGTATTGGGCGAAGCGTTGCAGCGAGGTGATGGCTGCCAGGAAAAACAGGCGGTTGACGATCCACCAGACGAAGGAAGAATGGGTGCGCGCATTGTTTTTCCCAAGGGCTGTGCTCGCCCCGGCCCACACGCCGATCACCACCGCAAAAGCCATTGCCAGCATGCCGCCCACCCCCACGATCATACCGAGCGCCGCCTCTTTGCCTGCCACCAGCCAGGTGATCAATCCCGCTACTCCCCCGATCAAGGCGCCGCATAGCAGGCCAACTGCCAGGCCTGCAAGGATGCCTCCCAACATATATAAAACCCGCCGCATGGGTTGCCAGAATGAACCTCGGGGTTTTTCCGTCAGTGGCTGCTCCTTGACTGTGACAATGGTGATCAGTGCGGTCACCAGTAGAACTATGCCCGTGGCGGCAATCGCCCAACCCAGCTGCCCTTCCCCCACCATCTTGGCAATGCTTATCCCCACCACGAAGATGGGCAGCAGCTCGAACAGAGCCTTGATGGATGATGCTCTGCCGCGCTGGTCTTCGGGCACCAGGTCGGGGATGATGCCCTGCAATGGGCCATGCGAGATGTTGGCTGATAACTGGATCAGCAGCACCGCCACTAACAGTGACCAGTAATTGAATGAAATACCGATAGCCACCAGGAACACCAGGTCGAGCATCGATCCCACGATGATGAACGGCCGGCGCCTGCCAAAGCGCGATGTGGAGCGGTCGCTGGCCAGGCCTGCCAGCGGCTGGACGACCATGGCGATGACCAGCCCCGCTGTGCTCATGGCAGATAGGGCAGTGTTTTTCCAATCGGCAGGGGCAAATAATGCCACCAGGTAGGGTATGAAAAGAGAGCCAACCGCTGTATTGCGCACATTCAGCCCGAGCCAGAACAGGTTGATAAAGAGAAAGTCATACCAACGCAGTCGAGCGGTAGGTTGTGTGGCAGTAATGCTGGTCATGGTTGTGCTTCCCGTTGCAGGGTCAAGTTGGTTTCTTATGCTGCCAGGATTTGGTCAATTTGGGTCAGCTCTTCCTGGGAGTAACCCATGTTATGCAAGGTCGCTACAGCATCCTCAATCTGAGCCGCTTTACTGGCACCGATCAATGCTGAGGTTACTGCTGGCTGGCGCAGTACCCAGGCCAGGGCAAGCTGCGCCATGCTCTGGCCGCGTTGCTGGGCTAGCTCATTCAGCTTGCGCACTTTCGATAGCTTGCTTTCCGTGATATCTTTCTGGCTCAGGAAGGTGTTCGGTTTCGCGGCCCGCGAGTCAGCCGGGACACCCCCCAGGTAACGGTTGGTCAGCATGCCCTGCGCCAGTGGAGAAAAGACGATACAGCCGATGCCTTCTTCAGCCAGCACATCCAGTAGGCCATCTTCGATCCAGCGGTCGAACATGCTGTAATTAGGCTGGTGGATCAGGCACGGGGTGCCCAGCTCGCGTAAAATTTTGGCGGCTTGCCGGGTGAGCTCGGGCGGGTACATCGAGATGCCCGCATATAGCGCCCTGCCGCTGCGCACGATGTGGTCCAGCGCTCCCATGGTTTCCTCCAGGGGAGTTTCGGGGTCTGGGCGGTGGTGGTAGAAGATGTCCACGTATTCCAGCCCCATGCGCTTGAGGGATTGGTCCAGGCTGGCCACCAGGTACTTGCGGGAGCCGAAATTGCCATATGGCCCTGGCCACATGTCCCAGCCGGCCTTGGATGAGATTACCAGCTCATCCCGGAAAGGGAGAAAATCATTGCGGAAGATCTGCCCGAAGGTCTCCTCTGCCGATCCATAGGGCGGGCCGTAATTATTAGCCAGGTCGAAGTGCGTGATGCCCAGGTCGAACGCACGCCTGAGCATCGCCCGGCAGTTCTCGAGCACGTCCACACCGCCGAAGTTATGCCATAAGCCCAGTGAAATCGCAGGCAGCTTGAGCCCGCTCCTACCGCAGCGGTTATAGCGCATGCCGTCATAGCGGGTCTGCTCTGGGATATAGCTCATGTTTACCTCCTGTTATATCCTTTGCGCAGTATCCCGTTATTATACGCGTTTCTTATCTCACCTGCGTTGCTGTGACTCTGTTGGCAGGAATCGATCCGTGAAGAAACGACATGAGAAACCATAAAATATAAAGGCTTTGCTCTCGGAATAGTTATCTTCAACTGCTACCTTTTTCAGTTTCTTCGCCCAGCTTCTGGATGATCTGGATTTGAAACGAGGCGGCAATCTTACCATCCCAATTTGGTACAGTACGCCAGCCAGTTACGCTGCTCACCGCGATCAGTTACATTAGATCGTAATTCCAGCTTCTCGAGCATCAATCCTGCCTGGGCGATCCATTCCCCTACCTTCTCAGGGCTGCAAAAACATGTCACCACTGCCTGGTAACCAGGATAGGGGACTTGTTCGGGTTGTATGTGCTCGGCGAGGGTGCGCCGCCAATCTTCCAGGTCGAGGAAGTGCAAAATAGCCGTGCCCTTTGGCAACAGTACCCGGTAAATTTCCCGGATGGCGCCGGTCAGCTCCAGCGGGCCAAGATGGAACAGGCAGCTGATTGCCAATACAAAATCGATCGCTTTTATCGGGATTGGTAAATGTGCTGCCGATGCCCGCAAGGGGTAAGCGCTGATTTTGGCCTGCCTGGCGCGTTGCCGGCAGATTTGAACACATCTGGGAGTGGGATCTACACCAATAACCCTATAACCCGCTTTTGCCAGGGGCAAGAAAGCACGCCCGGTGCCACAACCCAGGTCTAGAGCCCAACCCGGCTGCGTGGTTTTGTGTTCTTCAAGCAGCTCTTGCATCAAGGGCGAGGCAGCCGCCTCGGCCATACTCTCTGCCCAGGACGACCAGGCTGTGGGGTCTTCTTCAAGGGTCTATATTACTTTTGAGACTTTATGGTTCATTATCTACCGCTAATTTTACTTTACATCGTAAATTGCTTTAGAAAAGTATTTATTCGTGTCGATTCGACATTCTCCGCTGATAATAGCTGAAATTAGATACTACATGACCGTGTGATTAATAAAGAGGTGCGTACCGACTAGCGCACCTCTTTATTATTAGGTTTAAAGTATATTTCAATCTGCTGCTTGCGCACCCTGCAAGGATTTAGCAGATTTTTCTTCCAGTACTTCTTCCGGTACTTCTGTAACAGCCAGGCGCTCGCCGATGCCCCAGAAATAGATAATCAGACTCCACGCGGCTACAACCAACATATCGATGCCGAAGGGAAGAATACCCCGCCCACCGCCGAAGCTGCCCAGGTAAGATATGACCGCCAGGCCGGCGAAATAGACAATGATCCACCAGCCATTGCTCAGGTTCAACTTAGGACGGTCAGCGCTGGGCGTCAGTCCATAGATTACCGCAACCACCACATAACCCAGCAGGATGGCAACGAAAAGCTTCCAATCGGTCTGCCAGCCGGTCCAGTAGACGATCAGGTTTGAAATGATGAAGGCAATAGGTGCCCAGAAAGCAGCCCATCCCAGCCGGAACGGGCGCGTCATGTCGGGTTGCTGTTTCCGCAACGACATTAACACGATAGGTCCAATCCCATAAGAAAGGACCACCGCCGAGGTAATAAACCCAACCAGCAATTGCCATCCTGAGAAGGGTAAGAAAACGAGCAATCCCAGGATGAAGGATACGAGGATGCTCCAGATAGGCACGCCGCGTTCACTTAAGCTGGTTAGTACTTTAGGGAAGTAGCGGTTTTTCGACAATGCGTAGATCAAGCGTGATGTGGAGGAGATATAGATCAATCCGGTGCCGCCCGGCGAAACGACCGAGTCGATGTACAGCAAGATAGCCAGCCAGCTTATCCCTAAGGTAGTGGCCAAACCGGCGAAAGGCCCGAAAGCACCCGTAAAGGTGAGTTTAGACCACCCGTTTGCCAGGGTTGAGGGTGAAAGTGCGCCCAACAGGGCCAGTTGCAGGAATGCATACAGCACGATTCCGATCAGCACCGCGCTGATAACGGCAATGGGTATGTTCCTCTGGGGGTTTTTCCCCTCGCCAGCCAGTTCGACCGCTTGGCGGAACCCCAGGTAAGAAAAGACGATCCCCGAGGTAGAGATGGCGCTTAGAACGCCTTTCAGGCCGTATGGCATGAAACCGCCAAAAGCCGTCAGGTTGCTGGGATGGAAAGCAACAGATAGAATGACGATGAAGGTCAGTGTAGGGATGACCAGTTTCCAGATGCCGATGCCCGTATTGGTGTTAGCCATGTATTTGACCCCCAACAGGTTAAGTACAACAAAAAGCAGCAGCAGTGCTGCGGCTATGCCATAGCCAGGCCCCGTCAGCACCGCCACCCCATTGACTGTATGGGTCAACCAGGGGATGTAGTTCGTGGCATATGTGAGCGCGGCTTCGACTTCGATCGGTGCAACGGCAATATATCCAAGAAAAACAACCCAGCCGATAGAATATCCCACCAGGCTGCCGTGAGTGATGTGCGGAAAGCGCGCTACCCCGCCTGAAAGCGGGAGGGCAGAGCTGAGCTCCGCATAGATCAATGCCAAGACTAAAACAGCCAATCCGCCGATCACCCACGAGACCAAAGCGGCCGGGCCGGCGGTCTGGGCGGAGTACAGCGCTCCAAATAGCCAGCCCGATCCGATGATGCCGCCTAATGAGGCGAATAACAAGCCTGGCAGGTTGATTTCTCGGCGTAGCGTCCGTTCACCTGCCGCGGTACTCGTTGGCTCAGCAGTTTTCGTTGATTTGATAGTAGTGTCCATTTCTCTAACTCCCTTCTGAAAAACACCACTTTGTATGAAAGTCTTTTTTGGTATCTGATATCGATGGATCGCTCCACGATATCATTTTTCTATACAAATACGATAAATAATGTGAAAATATTCTTAAGCGTTAAGTAAATGAGCATTAATTATTGTTAACAATATTTTAATGATCGAAAGTCAGCGGTTTTCTACCTGATCGCTCTATGAATGGCGCTGCAGGGCACTCCGCAGAGATCATCCCGCCTGGCTTCTGAAGACCATCGACTCTTACTACCAGGTAGGAGGATGGAAAGTTTACAGGATGAAGAAAAGAGGTTTGTAACTGATTAATATTCCACCCTGAGGGGGAGGCGGAATCGCCCTGGGGAGGGATGCGGGATATGGCGTGAGCCGGTATCATCGGGGCATATAAACTAAATCAACAGATAAACGGTTACAATACACAGAAAGGATTACCCATGAACGCTCCTGAACAACAACGCTCTCCCCTGTACCAGACCCAGCCCCAGACGCATTTCCTGGCCATCGCCAGCCTGGTGCTCTCTATCTTAGGAATGCTCCCTATCTTACCTCTGATTGGATCGATCGCCGGCATCGTCACCGGATACATCGCCCGCAGTGAGATCCGCAAGCAGCCCGTGCAGTATCGCGGTGAAGGTTACGCCAAGGCCGGCATCATCCTGGGCTGGATTGGAATTGCCCTGGCCATACTGGCTGTGTGCGGTCTGCTCTTTTTCCTGCTGCCAGTCAATACGATCTCCTCACGAGGTCCTGCGATGCAGATCACGGTCCAGCCATGGATCACCGCCCTGCCATGACATCCCTGCGGGAAAGTATCCCCCTGCTGGCCCATTTCCGCCGCCTGCGCTGGTACCTGACGCTGACCTACAGCCTGGCCACGCTGGCGGCGCTGTTCCTGTTGGCATGGTGGGGGTTGGTGGCCGGCACGATCTACTTGCAGCGCGCCGACCCCGCCTCCACCTGGGGAGAGATCCTTATGGGGCAGGTCCTGCCTGCCCTGCGGGTGATCCTACCCAGCCTGCTGATCCTGGTCATCCCGGCCCTGCTGGTCAACGCCTTCTTCGGCTACCTCAACGCCCGCTGGCTGGACCTGCGCCTGGCGAACCTGCGCCAAGCCACGCGGGCATGGCAGCGGGGCGACTTCACGGCCAGCGTACAGGATGAGGTCCAGGATGAGATCGGCTATTTTGGGAGGGAGCTCAACGCCATGGCCCAGGAGCTCGAGCACTTGTTGCACATGCGCCAGGAGCTGGCCGCCCTGGAGGAGCGCAACCAGCTGGCCCGCGATCTGCACGATTCGGTCAAGCAACAGATCACCGCCGCATCCTATCAAGTCGAAGCGGCCAAAGCTCTCCTTCAAATGGATCTAGCGGCTGCCCTGGCCAGCCTGACGGAAGCCGGAAACCTGGCCCATGCAGCCCAGCAGGAGCTGAATGCCGTCATCTTCGAGCTGCGCCCGGCAAAGCTCCAGCCGGGAAGCCTGGTCCAATCCCTGCAAGATTATTGCGCCAGCTGGTCCCGCATCAACCGCATCGAGGCCCGGTTTCAGTCCGAGGTATCCTGGACCCCGGATGCGGCTGTTGAGCAAGAGCTGTTTCGCTTCGTCCAGGAAGCGCTGGCCAATGTCGCCCGGCACAGCCAGGCGAGCCTAGTCGATATCCTCATGAGCAAGCAGGCCGGGGAAGCCTGCCTGTCGATCCAGGATAACGGCCTAGGCTTCTCACCCGGCGCCCTGTCGGAGGAGGGTTTTGGCCTGCACAGCATGCGCTGGCGCATTGAAAACCTGGGTGGGCGCATCTCGATCGAAAGCCAACCCAGCCAGGGCACCCGGATCCGCGCCTGGATACCATGGGAGCAGGTTGAAAGCCGCCAGGAGATTCACGGCCTGGCTGAGGGTGCCAGCGATCCACCGAAAGAAATAAGTGCGCAAGAAGGTGATGCACCGTTGCATCCAGGAATAGGTTAATGGAACCCGCTGAAAAAATCCGCCTGCTGCTGGTCGATGACCATGCCGTCGTCCTGCAGGGGGTGCGCACCTTTTTAGAGACTTTCCAAGACATGCAAGTGGTTGGCGCTGCCGAGCGAGGGAGGGATGCCATTCAGCTGGCTGCGGAGCTAAAGCCGGATGTGGCCCTGGTGGACCTGCTGCTCCCCGATCTGGACGGTGTCGAGCTGACCCGCCAGTTACGCATAGCCAGCCCGGCTACCCATATTATCATCTTCACCTCCTTCCATGAGGATCAGCACATCTTCCCCGCCATCCGCGCTGGTGCCCTCTCCTACTTGCTCAAGGACGCCCGCCCGGGCGAGATCGCCGCTGCCATCCGAAAAGCAGCCAGGGGGGAGGCAGTGCTGGATTCGCGCGTCGCTGCCCGCATCGTGCAGGACATGCAGGGGGGCGATCGCCAGGACGATGAAACCAACCCCTTCTCGGTGTTGAGCGATCGCGAGCTGGAAGTCCTGCGTCTGGTCGCCACCGGCGCCAGCAACCAGGAGATCGCCGAGCGGCTGGTGATCGGCGAATCGACGGTTAAGAGTCACGTCGGCAGCATCCTGAGCAAGCTTCATCTCGCCGACCGCACGCAGGCCGCGGTATATGCCTGGGCAAAGGGGGTGGTGAGGAACATGCCGGGCAGCGGAGAAGAGTAGATCGAAGGGCAAAGCGAGAATTAGTGAAGGGAGAGGGGGCAGGAGGGTAGCTGCTGCCAGGGGGAAGGTGTATAAGCAAGATTTGGATGCAGGATATTCGGGTTGTACCTGCAGGAAAGGGATCCATCACCTGAGCTGGCATCAGAGGAATGGCGTTTCATAAAGAGGCCAGCCCTTCGCGCAGGGCGTACAAAGCTGCCTGGGTGCGATTGGCCAGGTGTAGCTTACTTAGTATATTACTCACATGGGTGCGCACCGTGCCCTCGCTGACCACCAGTTTCTCGCCAATCTCGGCGTTAGAAAACCCCTGTGCCAGCAGGCGCAGCACATCCACTTCCCGCTCCGTCAGTGGCTCTTCGGTAGGTGGCAGGTCGGGGGGGCGCTGGAGCTCGCGCATCAGCTTGGCGGCGATGCTGGGCGACATGGATGGGTAGCCGGCGTGCACATCTCGAATGGCCTGCAGCAGCACCCTGGGCGGCGTGTTTTTCAACAGGTACCCATCTGCCCCGGTCTTGATGGCCGGAAAGACCATCTCGTCATCCGAAAAACTGGTCAGCACCAGGATGCGGATGGTGGTCTCCTCCTGCCGGATGGCTTCGATCACCTCCAACCCGCTCTTTCCCGGCATCAGCATATCCAGCAGCATGACGTCTGGCTTCAGCTTGCTTGCCAGGGCGATCGCCTGCTCCCCATCCTCCGCTTCACCGGCCAGTTTCATCCCCGGCTCCATGCGGATCAGCGCCCTCAGCCCCTCACGGATCACCGCGTGGTCGTCGGCAATCAAGATACGGATTGTATCGGCCATCTTCATCATTCCTTCCTTGCCTTCAAATTTACCACGAATAGCACCTGTCACTTGGGAAAATTGCTGAATTGGATGCGAGTCCCTGATCCTGGAGCGGATTCGATCACTAATCTCCCGCCAATCTTTTCTGCTCGCTCTCGCATGCTGGTCAGCCCCAATCCCTCGCGCTGTTTTATAAACTTGGGGTCGAACCCATGCCCATCATCCTGTACCTCCAGGAATACAAATCCATCCGATGCTTGCAAATGCACCTTCACCGAGCAGGCACCGGCATGTTTTAGGGCATTATTCAGTGCTTCCTGCGCCAGGTAATACAGTTCTTCTTCATCCTGTTGGGAAATCTTTAGCTCCCCTTCAACAATCAATCGCGCCTGTACACCCGCCCGTCGCTCGACAGCCTCCAGGCGCCGCTCCACTGCGCCAACCAGGCCGGTGTGCTCCAATGCCAGCGGGCGCAGCTCATAAACCATCAGTCTCATCTCTTGCAAGGCTCGATGGGCAATCTCGCCCAGGCGCCCCTGATTCTCCCGCAGCTCGTCCAACTTGCCTGCCTCGATCATGCGTAACCCGGCCTCCGTCAACAGGGTCAGGCTGTAGATCGACTGTGTGATCGAGTCGTGCAGGTTGCGCGCCAGGCGGTTGCGTTCTGCCAGCACAGCTGTTTCTTGAACCTGCTGGCTGAGATCGGCAACTTTCTGCTCCAGCTCCAGGTTTCGCCGCTGGATGCTGTGCAACCGCCAGCGATAGCCTGTGAAGGAAGCCGCGCTGACAACCAAGAGCGTCGCCACCCAGAACCAGGTCCTCTCCCACAGCGGCGGCCTGACATGGATTGCAACCGCCAGGCCTGCCTCGTTCCAGGTGCCGTCGCTGTTGGCGGCCTTGATGCGGAAGGTATAACTGCCCCCCGGCAGGTTGGTGTAGCTGGCATAGTTGCGCGTCCCGGCGTCGACCCACTGCTCGTCGAAACCTTCTAGTTGATAAGCATATCGGTTCTCGGGTGGCGCGTTAAAATCCAGTGCGGTAAATTCAAAGGAGATGAAATCGTCCTGGTAAGAAAGCTCGATGGTCTCCTGCCCTATAAAATCCTTCAATATGGTCTGGTTTTGTATCTTGAAAGCGGTGATTACAATGGGTGGCGGAGTAAGCTGGTTGAGCACTTGTTCCGGAAAGAAAGCGTTGAGCCCCAGCACACCGCCAAAGAACATCTCTCCACGGCTGCTTATAAAATACGCGCCGGGATTAAATTCCCGGCTTTGCAGCCCATCCTCAGTGGTGTAGGTCCGGATCGCGCCGTTGTGCGGATTGAAATGCGCCAATCCATTGGTTGTGCTGATCCATAACTCTCCCCGCGCATCAACCAGGGCCCCACAGATGATATCGCTGGGCAGGCCATCCAGGCTGGTGATGTGGCTGAAAGTTCCTTCTTTAACATCAAAACGATTTAATCCCGCCTGCGTTCCAACCCACAGCACACCCGCTGAAGATTCGGCCAGGCTGTACACCCGGTCGCTGCTCAGGCTGGTTGGGTTTTCTGGCTCGTGCCGGTAGTGGAGAAATGTCTCGGAGGCTGGATCAAAATAGTTCAACCCGCCCCCAAACGTACCCACCCACAGGCCTCCATCCGCAGCTTCCAGCATCACCGTTACCCCATCATCGCTCAAGCTATCAGCATCCTGTGGATCGTGGCGGTAGCGGGTGAAGGTCTGGCCGTCGTCATCCAGCCGGTTGAGACCCGTATCCAACGTGCCTATCCATAGTGTAGCCGATTGATCGATGAGCAGGCTGGAGATCACATTTGAGCTCAAGCTATTCGCCTCCCCGTATTGGGTGCGATACACGGAGATAACTTCCGTTTCGGGATCCAGGCGATTCAAGCCTCCACCGGCGGTGCCAATCCACAGGCTGCTGTCACGGTCTTGCGCCAGGGCAGAGATATTGTCGCTGCTTAAACCACCTGGCTCGGATGCGTCTCGCCGGTATGCCATCCACTCACCACTCTCCCGCCTCAGCATGTTCAAGCCCGCTTCAGCGGTGCCAACCCAAAGGTTACCTGACCCATCTTCCAATATCGCGCTGATCGAATTGCCGCTCAAGCCAGTCGTAGAGAACGCGTCAGCCTGGTAAAGCTTGAATTTGTGGGCGCTGGGTTTATACTGGCTCACACCACCGCCATGCGTGCCGATCCACACCACCCCTGAGCGGTCCTGGTACAGCGACAGGATCGTGCTGGCGCTCAGGCTGGAGGGGTCTTTGGGGTTGGCAAGATAATGCGTAAAACGCCCACTTTCCCGGTCGAAGCGGTCGAGGCCTCGCTGGGTGGCAACCCACAGTGCCCCTTCATCATCTTCAAGGATATCCCGCACCTGGTTATCACCCAGGCTGTAGGGGTCAATATTGGAATGCAGGTAAAAGGTAAACAGCCCGATTTGTGGGTTTAACTGATTAAGGCCCCCGCCATCCGTGCCTACCCATAAATTCCCGCCTCTATCCTCCCACAGTGCTTGCACGCGGTTGCTGCTGGGGGAGTTTGGGTCCGTAATTTGGTTTCGGTAATGATGGAGCAGGCTGCCCTGCGGGTCAAACCGTTCCAACCCTTCGTCCGTAGCCACCCACATCGCGCCAGACTGGTCGCGTAGGATGTCATAGATGGCATCGCTTGCCAGTGAGCCAGGTTCATCCGGAAGATTGCGAAACTGCTGAAGGCCGCCGCTATCAGGCTCAAGGATCCACAGGCCTTGCTGCTGGGTTCCGACCCACAAACGCCCTGCTCCATCTTCAGCCAGGGTCTGGATGCTGCTGGATGGGATGCCATTTTCGCCGCTATAGTGGATAAAGCGGCCAGTATCACGATCCAGGCGGTCCAGCCCTGCACCTGTCCCGACCCAAAACCTGCCTAGCTGGTCTTCCAACACGGCATAGACGTCGCTGCTCGACAGGGAATCAGGATCGTCCAGATTGTGCCGGTATACTGTAAACTCATAGCCATCATACCTGTTCAGGCCATCCTCAGTGGCGAACCACATAAAACCCATCCGATCCTGCAGGATGGCATGCACCGTGTTTTGTGAAAGGCCGTCCTCAACCGTCAGGCGGTCGAAGCGCAGCTGTCCTTCCTGGGCGGCAGCGCCGCCCTGCCAGCATAACATGAGCACCAGGGCGATAAAAACGCCGAGCACGACCTTCAGCTGTCGGGCCCGGTAGATAGTTTTAAATAACCTTTGTGAATGGGCAATCACCTGGATGAAATGGATGGTTAATCTCTTCATGGTAGATCTGTCTTTTTGACTATAATGGCCTTTCCAGGGCAAAATATTCCATGAGGAAGGCGCTTACTTGCGTAACTATCGTTGCAAATAAGCGCCTTTTCCATTGTTAATCCAGGTTACTCGCCGAAGGTGACCGTCGAGAGCATCACTTCGAAAGCTTCTCCCGTTGCCGCAGATAGCTCCTCGCGGCCTGGGAATTGAGTCACCGGGTCGCTGATGACCACCCATACATTCTCCCTGGCTGGGTGCTGCAGGACGTAGGAGAGCATGCCGGGCTCGCTGCGATATACGGCCGCGCTGTAGCCATTCAGATCCCTGTCCTCGATTTTCTGATCGGCGGGGAAGGAGTAGGCCAGGATTTCGGCGTCCCCGACCATCACCTCCACCCGGAAGGGTACCTCCTGGCTGCCTGCGACCGGAGCGATGAAGCTGGCGCTGCGCATCACCGGGTAGTCCTGTGGGCTGTGCAGGTCGGTCACGGGTGAAGTCTTCACCTGCCATCCAGCCGGGACACTCAGGGCGAACCCGTAGGCCTCGTCGATGAAGGGCATCCAGTAATCGATGCCGGGAAGTTCCTGGGCCGGCTGCTGGCTTTCCAGGCGTGCAGGGTGGCTCACCCCGGCAATCCGCAGGGCGCCATTTTCCTGGGCCAGGTCCACCCTCAGCTGGCGGGTCAAGGCATCGTTATACTGCATGTTGACCAGCGCACAGTTTTCATCCGTGCAGGCTTGGGTGTTGAAGGCCAGCGGGAAGTCTTGCGCCAGGAATACCGGATCGGCCATGACGGGTTCGCCGGAGCCTGCCAGGCTGTCCAGCTGGGCCACAAAGCCCTCGCTCAAGAAACCACTGCCCTAGTAAGCGTTCTCCATGAGTGGGTTATGGAACTCGCCGCTCCCCAGGGCATAGTCCAATGCCCAGGTGTAGAATGCCTTGACATAGCCGGCGGGGTCGCTGCCACAAGTGATGTTATTGATGGCCCACTGGTTGAAGTTGAGGCGGGATAGATCGGCCACCAGGTAATGACCCGTAAAACTGCTGCTCATCACCACCACCGGGCGTGCGCCGTTGTAGAAGCTTGCCAGGGGTGTGAATTCCGCCGGGATATCCTGGGCGCACAGGAATGGATCGTAGGGCAGGCCGTCTTCTAGCATGCGGTCCACTTTCTGGACCATCCCAGGAGCCAGGTAGGAAGCGGCCCGGTAGGCCTGCTCGGCTAATGGGTTGCGGAACTGCTCGCCTGTCCCGATATAGGCCAGGTACCAATCGTAAAAAGCCTGTACCGAGGCCTGTGGATCCAGGGCGCCGCCCTCCAGCCGGTCGGGCACCAGCTTCCACTCGCCGTCAATCTTTTCCAGCGAAACGGTGCGCTCCCAGGGTTGTTCCAGAACGGTGCGGCCGAACTGCAGCGTGACGGTCGCCTGGTCGCCATCCACCTGAGAATCCTTGACCTCGATGGGCTCGGGCGGGATCGCCTGGGCTTGCAGGATGGGGTCGAAACCCGCACCTTCAAACCCGGCTTTGATTTCCGCCACCTGGAGCAGGTAGTCCTCGCTCAGATATTTTTGCGCATCGAGCTCAGGATCATCGAGTGCAGGTCGCCTCGTCTGGCTGGCCTCAACATAGGCGCTGAAGAATCCCAAGGCCACCTCTTCCGGTGAGGCTGCCCCGTCAGATGGGGAGACAGGGGTATCTGCGGGTAGCTGCACTGCGGGCAAGGGAGCCGTTTCTCCAGGCGTGCTGGAGGTGGGATCAAGCTGATCGATTGTTCCTGCGGCTGCCGGTATGCATCCAGCCAGGATCAGTACCGCGGCCAGCAGGAGGACCAACAAAGCTATTCTGTTGCTCTTCATGATATTCTCCTTGCTTGAGTTAAATTTATCACAATTTTTCCAGATTTTTCGTAACGATCGAACGATTTTTATGTGTTTCATGGTGCACTCTCCTTTTCAATTTTTTTATGGATGCATTCTCATGATACAAAAAATCGCGGCCTGGCACATCGGCGATCTGATGGAATAGCCGTATAGCAATAAGAATGTTTTTCCAGTGGCATGATCATTACAATTGTCGGAGGAAATCTATAACAAATGTTATAGCCTTATGAACTGTAAGAAAGAAAAATAATAAAAAGTTGGATGGTCATTGCCCGCAGACCATCGGCGTGAGGCAAGCCCTAAAGAAGCTTATGGGTTGCTGAACTGAGTTTCGCCCTGTACTGAAGTTGAGGGAATCCAGGATCCAGGATGAATGGCCTAAGGAACGGAATCAATCCAGCCCGGTGCTGGCAATATGGTGAACAGGAAACCTAAAAACAGGTGCATCGGGTTGTGTTATTGCATGGAAAACCGCGATAATAGAAAAAAACTCGAAAATTCCGGCATTCCAGTCAATATTACCCAAAATCAATATGCAACTCGCTTTGCTCCTTGTAAGCTTATTTAGCCCAACTTACTGATATTGTGCTTGCGGTCTGAAACATGGATAGGTGACCTACAGCTGGGTCCTGAAGTGTAAAAATTAATAAATTACTAGCATTTTCAATGTTGATGAAAAACTGAAACGCTCTTTGAAGCTGGCACAAAATAACGGGAGAGGGTGATTTATTTCCTCTCCCTTTTTTGCATTGGGTTATTCTAAGCTTCTATTTGGCGATACAACTTCATAAACCGATCCGCGCCAGGTGGGCCGTCTTTGCTATTGCAGTGCGAGTAGGAGGACAATGCATACATCGATGCTCCTACCATAAAGTGGATGCAGGTAAATGGCCAGTAATACAAGCGAAATGGCTGCGCCGATCAGTGACAGGCGCTGATTATTTATCTGGGTAAAGCAAAAGCAGCCAGCGAAAAGCCAACTGCTATCCATTGATTCTGTTCTTTTGGCGGGGAGGGCGGGATTCGAATATATACCCTCTGTGGGTACCAGGCAGCGGAAGGAGGATTTAATCTTCTGGCGGGGAGGGCGGGTGGCTTACCTGGGGTGCGAAAAATCTAAGCTGGGATGCTAACCCTTATTCCCTTACCTAACTCTTACAAATAATCTCTAAACCTGCTCCACTCATACTCGATGTACGGCTTGCCTGCCTCGATCTTCTCTTTCCTGTCCTGCATGTACCTCTCCGACCAGGGATCGAGCGGTTTATCCCCGTAGCTAAACCTGATCTGGGCATACAGGTCGATCTCTCGTAGCTTGAGGAAGTTGGGTATCTCTGCCAGCCAGGCCAGGTCCAGGCGGTTCTCTTCTCGGTAACCTTCCAGGAAAGCCGGCATGAAATGAGCGGTGAACTCGGACGTGTCTTTCTCCCACATCGAAGTATAGAATAGCGCCATAGCGATATCGTAAATGAAATGGCCATAGATGCAGTCGTCGAAATCAAACAGCGTGATCCGCAGGTCGTTATCGACGAAGAAGTTGCCGGGGTGAGCATCCTGGTGGATCATACCGTAGCCATCCCTATCCCTGGGTAAGCTAAGAAGGTGAACTTTCAATGGCAGATACCGCTTGAGAATGGCGGTCTCGCCGTCTGGCAGCCAATCTTCGACGCAAAGATTGAGGGGATCATCCCAATCCGGGCGCTTCCATGCCGGATTGGGGAGGATGTACTTTTTCGCCAAGGCATGCATGCCACCCAGCAGCCGGCCATAATTACGAAAGAAGCGATCTATTAACTGATCCCGGGTGACCGTGGCCTCCTTGGCCCGCACGAAGCCTGTACAGATAAACTCGCCTCCCTGTCCATCGTCGATCTGCTCGACTAGGTTACCGTCCTGCGATAGGATCGCCCGTGCCACTCCAACCCCGCCCGCCGCCAGGTAGTTGATCCAATCCACTTCACCCCGCACCAGGTTGGGTGTACGCCGCAGGCTGTGCCCGATGCGCAGGATGAAGGCACCATCAGACCGTTCGAACTCGTACATGAAGCTCTCGAAGCCATCTAGTAGCCGCACCTGGCTCGGTTCGATGCCATAGCGCCTGGCTGCCTCTCTAAGGATACCATCGTGGAAGCGTTGTGCAATTTTGGGGTCCATAAGGTGTCATTTTAACATAATGAAGCCGGGCACTAAATTTTTTTCATATCAATTATGTAATTCATCCTACTTGGCAAAACATCTCCTGGGAATACTGCCAATTCTCATTTTACTGTACGGGATTCGAGTATACACCCCCTGTGGGTGCCAGGCAGCGGAAGGAGGATTTAATCTTCTGGCGGGGAGGGCGGG
>CAYLPS010000052.1:0-20311 GCA_964385625.1 uncultured Anaerolineaceae bacterium
CCGGTGACGGTGCCAGACGTAAATATTGGAAGCTGATGGAGTCGGTTTTTTAAAATACAGGGGCACATGGATCATGCGCCCCGCTTTTCTTTACAGGCAGGATAGCAGCTTTCTTCTAAATCAAATATTCTCTATTGACCACCCATCCATAATGATCACTTCTGTTCCAACGGGTGCGCCCGGCAGTACTTCACGTAGCGCGTCGCATACGCGTCCCTTCCCATCAACAAATCCACCGCTCTCAACACTCTGGCGAACTTGACCGGATCGCTAATTGCACAGCTGGCGCCAGCCCCAAAAGTTAATGCCAGGAAGGCGGCGTTCACCGTATCGCGCTCCGGCAACCCATATGACACATTACTAGCTCCCACATTGATGTTCACCCCAAACTCACCGCGTACACGCCTGATGGTTTGCAACGTCACCGCTCCCGCCTGGCTTTCGGCCCCCACTGTAAGCACCAGCGGATCAATGATTACATCCTCCGCCGGTATTCCATATCTAGCAGCCGCTTCCAAAATCTTTCCGGCGATCTTTACCCGCCCATCCGCATCCTTGGGAATCCCATTTTCATCCATGGTCAGCCCGATCACCGCCGCCCCACGCTCTTTCACCAGGGGTAAGACCGCCTCGAGGGATACCTGTTTGCCGTTCACCGAGTTGACCAATGGCTTGCCCGGGGTCGCCAGCAGCGCCTGCGCCAGGGCTTTCGGGTTGGCGGAATCCAGACACAACGGCACGTCGAATTGCTCTGCCAGCATTTTGACCACCTGGGGCAGCAATTTTTCCTCTTCCACACCAGGTACTCCTACATTCACATCTAATAGGTCTGCTCCGGCAATCACCTGGCTGGATGCCAGCTCCGTCACATAATCAAAGCTGCTTGCCAAAAGTGCAGCCGCCAACTTTTTCCGCCCGGTGGGATTGATCTTCTCTCCAATGATGGTAAATACACCCTCAGTGTCGATCTTGACTTCCTTGGCCTTACCACGCACCGATGTTTGCATATAGTCTCTCCTCGAATGAATCTACCAGATTATATCCTATCAAAATTGGGGCAGGAATGAAGGGTAAATAGACTTATGATTGTTTAGTATTTACAAAACTTTAAAAACGCTGTATACTTCCCCGCTAATTACCAGAAAAAGGTCGAACAGCATTTGGAGAATTTTGATCTTATGGATAATCACCAGCCAATTGAAGATATCCACTTCATTGAGGACATCGGCTTGTATTTTGAGCAGGTTGGTTTGCCCCGCATGGCAGGCCGTATCCTGGGTGCCCTGCTCATTTCCGATACACCCGCTCAATCCATCACCGACCTGGTGCAAAAGCTTCACGCCAGCAAAAGCTCCATCAGTATCATGGCCCGCCTGCTGGTCGAGCGAGGGCTGATCGAGCGCGTGGCCTCTCCAGTTCCGCGTCGCGATTATTACCGCTTCAAACCCGGCGGCTGGAGTACTTACATGCGCCAGTGGCTGGGGCTTATGTCAGGGCTTCACCAGATCACCGAGCGCGGCTTAATGCTCATGGCAGATAAGCCTGACGAGCTTAAGCAACGCCTGCAAGAAGCGCATGACCTTTTTTCCAGCATCGAGCAGGAATTTCCAGCCATTCTGGAGAAGATTAATAAAAAACATCCTGCCATTCAGAGGTTGTAAATGAGTATTGGACCTACCGTATACGAAAATGGATTGCAGCTCAATCATCATGCCAATGTTCCTGGCCTGGCCAAAGCTGAGGTTCTTGAACGTCGCCGCCAATTTGGTGAAAATCGCCTGCCTGCCGAAAAGATCACCTCGGTCTGGTCGATATTTCTCAATCAGGTCAAGAGCCCGCTCGTCTACATCATCCTGGTTGCGGCAGGTGTATCTCTTGCCGTCAAAGAATATAATGACTTCTCCATCATTATGGCCGTAGTGGTTATTGATGTCATCCTTGGCTTTTTCCAGGAGTATAAAGCCCAACAAACCTACACCGCCCTGAAAGGCCTGCTCAAACCCACCACCACGGTCATCCGTGATGGAGAGCGCTGCGAAGTTGAAGTGTGGGAGCTGGTTCCCGGTGATGTAGTCTTGCTGAATTCAGGAGAGCATATCCCTGCCGATGGTTACATCACAGAAAGTACCAAGCTGGCTGTGGACGAAGCTATCCTGACCGGTGAAAGTGAGCCGGTGAATAAAGATGAAACCGATGGGCAAAACCAGGTTTTCATGGGTACCACAGTCATCACCGGGCGGGGAATTATGATCGTCAACCAGACTGGGCCTCGCACGGAGCTGGGTCAAATTGCCACCAGCTTGCAGCAGCATATCGAAGAGGGTACACCGCTCCAGGTGAGGCTTAAAACATTCAGTAAGACGCTCACCTTCATCGTTATCGGTTTTACTCTGGCAATCCTCATCACCGGGTTGGTGATGGGCAGGGGATTCCTGGATATGCTGCGCGTTTCCATCATCCTGGCGATTGCTGCCGTTCCAGAGGGCCTTCTGATTGCCGTTACCGTCATCCTGGTATTGGGTATGCGCAAGATACTCAAACGCCAGGGACTGGTGAAAAAACTGCTTGCGGTGGAGACGCTTGGCTCGGTGACCGTCATCTGCACCGATAAAACCGGCACCCTCACCGAGGGGCGCATGCGCGTTGCCCGTATTGACCTGTCAGACCAGAAACGTGCCCTTGAGACCATGGTGCTGTGCAACAATCTTGAAGGCCCGGTTGATGTGGCGCTTTGGGAATATACTCGGGCTAACCTGGAGATTGACCCTCAAGAATTGGCAGACGCCTCCCCGCGCATGGGTGAAGAGCTGTTTAGCAGCGAGACCAAGTACATGGTAACCTCTGTTTCTGGCAATGGCTCGCGTGGCTCAATCATCAATTACCTCAAAGGCGCGCCTGAGATTGTGCTGAATATGTGTGATGCCAGCCGCGAAGCCCGTGACCGCATCCTTTCCACTGTGGATGAATGGGCGGGTGATGGCTTGCGCCTGCTAGGCCTGGCATACCGTAATTCGGGGAGCCTGGACGAACATTCCGGCTATACCTGGGTTGGGTTGGTGGGTATGCAGGACCCCATCCGTGATGGCGTCCAGCATGCCGTAGACGTGGCGCATCACGCCGGCATACAGGTGAAGATGATCACCGGTGATTACCGCAAGACCGCTGAGAAGATAGCCCGCACGATCGGCTTGATGAAGCCCGGCGAATATACCCTGGAGGGAGGGCAGCTTTCCACCATGAGTGACAGCCAGCTTCAGGAAGAGGTGGAGCACGTCTCGGTTTTTTCACGCATCCGGCCGCAGGATAAATTACGCATTGTGCGTGCTCTTCAAAACAACGGAGAGGTCACTGCGATGATCGGAGATGGCGTGAACGACGCCCCAGCTCTGCAGCGAGCTAATATTGGGGTGGTGGTGGGCACTGCTTCGGATGTCGCCAAGGAGACTGCTGACCTGATACTGCTGGATAGCAACTTCCGCACCATCGTGGCAGCCATCGAAGAGGGCCGCGTGATCTTCGAGAACATCCGCAAAGTGGTCGCTTATACCCTCTCCAACTCCTTTGCTGAGGTGCTCACCATCTTCACCGCTATGATGTTCCATTGGCCCGCCCCATTGGCCGTAGCACAGATCCTGTGGATCCACCTGATTTGCGATGGCCCCTCAGATATCGTACTCGGGTTTGAGCCGAGCGAAGAGGGAATTATGGATGAAAAGCCAAAATCGGTCAAAGAGCCGGTCCTTGCACCATTAGGATTGACCCTGATCGGTGTGATAAGCATTGGAAGTGCCATAGCAGCCCTGGCCTTGTTCGGCCACTATTACCTGTTCCATAATGACCCGGTCGAAGGGCGCAGTTTGGTATTTGCCTCATTTGCGGTTAATTCCATGATCTACATATTTGCTTACCGGTCCATGCGCATGCCATTGTTGCGCTCCAGCCCTCTGCTGCGCAATAAACCTCTCATCGCTGCGGTTATTTCGGGGCTGTTGATGGTGGTGATTGCTTTTGCCATACCCCAATTGCGCAACCTGCTGGGGATTGTGCCCCTAGCACCAGAACAATGGGGTTGGATCGCCACCATTGCCATCGGCATGTTAATGGTGGTAGAGCTTGGCAAGTGGCTCAGGAATATAATTAAGCATAAAGTAAATCTCTCTCATAAATCCACTTAGTTCAGAAATCCCTGACTGAGGAGCCGGACATGAACGAGTTTCACCTACTCTACCTTTCTCGGGCAGATGTAGTCAAAGTCAATCTGGATATGGCTACGGTGATCAGTTTGCTCGAAGCTGCCTTCCGCGAAAAAGGTCTCGGTAACATAGAGATGCCGCCCAAACCAGGGATTCATACCCAACCAGATGCCTTTATCCATGCCATGCCAGCTTTCATCCCTGCCTTGCAATCTGCGGGTATAAAATGGGTCAGCGGCTATCCTGATAATCAGCAGCATGGCTTGCCCTATATTTCGGGGTTGCTGATCTTGAATGATGCCAAAACGGGCGTCCCCTATGCGGTCATGGATTGCACTTGGATCACCGCCTACCGAACAGGCGCGGCCACCGCCCTGGCAGCTAAATATCTTGCCCGTAAGGAGAGTTCAAGCGCAGGGATTTTAGCTTGCGGCGTTCAGGGTCGCACGAATCTGGAAGCCCTGAAGGTGCTTTTTCCCATTCAGCGTGCCTTTGCCTATGACATCAATCCACAGGTTCAGCAACATTATATTGATGAGATGACCGCCAAACTTCAGATAGAGATCATCGGTGTCAGTGACCCTCGCCAGGCGGTGGTTGAGAGTGACCTGGTGGTCACCTCCGGCCCGATCCTCAAACATCCCAATCCAACCATTCAGCAGGATTGGCTGCAACCGGGGGCCTTTGGCAGCGCTGTAGATTTTGATAGCTATTGGTCAGCCAGCGCCTTAGCTCAAATGGATCGCATCAGCACCGATGACCTTGCTCAGTTTGATTACTATCGCTCCAGCGGTTATTTTCAAACCACCCCACCCCCGTACGCTGACTTAGGCGAAATTGTAATCGGTAAAAAGCCTGCTCGTTCAAACACATCCGAGCGGATACTGGCAATCAACCTGGGGCTCGCTATGGATGACATGGCAGTCGCCCCCGAAATTTATCGGCGCGCCCGCCAGATGGGAATTGGCACCTGGCTATCTTTATAAATGCATGGTGATCACTCACATATTACAGGAATATTGGCCTTGAGCATCAAGTTATGGCGGAGAGATAAAGGATATCTTTATTTTTATTCTAAGATTTTCCCCTCCGGTCGTTGATGATTTTAAAACCACAGGCTGCGGAACACCTTCGCATTACGTTCGCAGCCTGGGTAGTGATTTGAGCGGCAGGTATATCTACCAGCCAGTGGATACCGTTTCCACTGGCTTACTCATTTAGGTTAATGGATTCCCACAGTAGGGGCAGGTTTTCCAATCCTCCTGTGCTGGCTTGCCACAATTCGGGCACATTCGCGCTGGCGCAGGTGGCTGAGCAGGAGGGGTCATTTGTGCTGGTCGATTGTTGCGGAACAAGGCACTGACCAGTGCCACGATGCCAACGATCAGCAAGATGAATATACCCAACCCAATTAATCCACCAAAGATCGCGCCTAGCCCTCTATAGCCAACAATGTGGTGGTATTGAAATGGTTGGACCATGCGAATACCGGGTCCCACCGCCACACCATACCTGGCTGCACCGATAAATGCAAAAACGATCGCTGCAATGATCGCCAGGACAATCACCCCTAAGAAAATGACGAGAATCCATTTTATAGCTCTGGTCATACTTAAACCTCCACTAATTCTGATACTATATAGCATACCACCCCACTGTGAAGAATTTGTGAAGATCCTGTTGTATTAAGTTTAAGCTTAGGTTAAGGAATTTCGCCTGGAATGGGTTTGGATAATCCGTTTGTTTCAAAATGAATGGGGCTGCATCCCGCTTTTTTATGCAGTTCGGTGCAACTGCCCCCAATCGCAATCCAGGGCAATTGGGACAGGATCTTTTTACAGCGGAAACCTGATCATTCACATCGTCAAATATAAACCGATCTCTCAACTGGTTTGAATGGGAATATAATCGCAAAATCATGCCCAATTATAGGGAGATCACCCGATGGAAAATTCCATGTATGATGCCCTCAGCTCTGACTACGACCGTTTCGTAAATTGGCCCAGCCGACTGGCTATCGAGCTGCCATTTATCCTCGAAAAGCTTCAGCAGTTCAACGCCCGCCAGGTGCTTGATGTGGCCACTGGCACGGGTATGCATGCCATCGCCCTGGCGCAGCTCGGTTTTTCCACAATCGGTGCCGATAACAGCGCAGGCATGCTGGCGCGCGCCCGCATGAATGCTACCTCTGCCGGTGTCAGTACCCGGTTTGAGTTGGCTGGCTTTGGGAAATTGGCGGATACCTTCGGTAGCCAATCTTTCGATGCCTTGCTCTGCCTTGGAAATTCGCTACCGCACATGTTATCCCGACCTGAGCTGGACAAGGCTGCTGCTGATTTTGCTGCCTGCCTCAAACCGGGTGGGCTGTTGCTGGTCCAAAATCGTAACTTTGATGCCGTCGTTGGTAATCATGACCGGTGGATGGAGCCCCAATCTTATTCAGAAGCTGAAACCGAGTGGATTTTTCAGCGCTTCTATGATTTCGAGCCCGGTGGCCTGGTGATTTTTAATATGGTCACATTGAAGCGTTCTGCTGGGGGAAATTGGGTGCAACAGGTAACCAGCTCCAGCCTGCGACCCATCTTGAAGGACGAATTGATGGACAGCCTGACCACAGCCGGGTTTACCCGCCTCACTCCCTATGGAGATATGACCGGGTCAGACTTTGATCCTGAAACCAGCCCAAACCTGGTGCTCCTTGCAAGGCTCAAATAGCTGGTAATGATGAAATTGATAGCCAGTCTCCAACTTTTCAGAGAATTTTCGATCAACATTCCATTCCTATTCAGTGCGCTCTACAATATTGGCTGACCTGTCGCCAAAAGATATAATTGCCATTATCTCTTTCATAGCTCAGGAGGGCAAATGACTAAAATCGCATTTATCGGGGCCGGCAGTCTCGGTTTCACCCGCAACCTGGTGCGCGATATTCTTACCTTCCCATTGTTGCAGGATGCCACGCTAGTCCTGATGGACATCGATGCAGAGCGCCTGGACTTTGCCAAAAAATCGGTTCAGCGCATCATCGAGATGGGTAAATATCCTGCGCGCCTCACTGCCACTGTTGATCGGCTCGAGGCTCTGCGCGGTGCCGATATCGTCCTGGTCACCATCCTGTCTGGCAGTACCGAGGTGTGGCGCTACGACATCGAGATACCCAAACAGTATGGCGTGGATACTAATATTGGCGATACACGCGGCCCATCCGGGATTTTTCGAGCCTTGCGCACCATCCCGGTGATGCTGGATATCGCCAGGGATATGGAACGTGTATGCCCCACTGCCATCATGCTCAATTACACCAATCCGATGGCCATGCTCTGCCGAGCCCTGCAGCGCGAGACATCCATCCAACTCATTGGCCTGTGCCACAGCGTCCAGGGCACAGCCAGGATGCTCGCCAGATGGATAGGCGCTCCCTACCATGAAATTACCTACACCTGCGCCGGCCTCAACCACATGGCTTGGTACCTGAAATATGCTTGGAATGGTGCCGATGCATATCCACTCATTCGCAAAGCCATTACCGAACACCCTGAAACTTACAATGAAGAAATCGTCCGCAATGAGATGTTCCTTCACCTGGATTATTATGTGACTGAATCAAGCGGCCATAACTCAGAATATAACGCCTGGTTTCGCAAGCGTCCCGACCTGATCGAAAAATACTGCACCCATGGCACAGGCTGGAATCCCGGAGTATATGCCTATATTTTAAAAGAGTATCAGAATGCCGAAGATAGCTGGAAGTATGAAGCCCAAAAATGGTTTGCAAAAGAAACCCCTATTGAGCTCGGCCGCGGAGAAGAGTACGCTGCCTATATCATCAGTGCCCTGATGGGAGGCGAGCCCTTCACATTCAACGGCAATGTCCCCAATTCCAACCTGGTGACTAATCTTCCCCAAGGCGCCTGCGTGGAAGTGCCGGTGTGGGTCAGCCGCAAGGGAATTGAGCCGGTTCACGTGGGTGCCTTGCCTCCCCAACTGGCAGTCCTCACCAATCTCACTGCCCAGATTGAGGAGATGGCCGTGGAAGGAGCCCTCACCGGTGATGCTCACCTCATTTTCCAGGCGATTGCCTATGACCCTCTCACCTCTGCTGTTCTCTCCCTCGCCGAGATCAGGCAAATGGTCACCCAGATGTTCGAGCAGAATCAAGAATATCTGCCCCAATTTAGATCATTAAAAGTATAATCATCGCCTTAAGGACGGGGTGCGACCCAACCTTATTGGAGGTATTCCATGCCCATCACCGAATTTCAGATCGCCATCGTAGAAGATGACCCTTTCGCCCGTAATTGGATGGCCCTGCTTGCCGCCCGCGATTGGCGTACACGCATCGCCGGTGAGTTTGATACACCCGCCAAGCTCGTACCCCTGCTTCATAACCAGGCCTCCTATGTAGACCTGGTCCTCATGGACACCGATATTCCAGGTGGAGAAGATTGGATTCCACAAATCCTGGGAGCGATCTCGGGCATGAAACATCCTCCAGCTATTTTATGTACCGGCATCCGCGCCAACCCGCAGATTCTATCAAGGCTGGCTCATCCCTCTTTCGTGGGATATATCCTGAAAAATGAGATTAATTACTCGCTTGCCTGGGCGATAGATATCGCCATGTCGGGAAAATGGGTCATTACAGAGGGTGTCCGCTCCTTGGCTGCTTCGACTCACTATCCGATTCCCCGGCCTTGCATGGTGCTGGATGGCAGGAGAACTGTGCAGAGCACACTCTCGAAACATCAAGCAGAGGTATCCCGCCTGGCATTTCTGTTCAGTATGGAGCGCCGTGAGCTGGCAGATGAGCTGGGTATCGTTGAAGATTGGAGTTATGGCCTGGTAAGCCAGATCTACGAAGCGCTGGGCATAAAAGACCTGCTTAGTGACGAAGCATCATTACAATCTTACTTTGGTGACGATCCGCTGCTCCTGGCTCACATCGAAAAAACACGTGCCGCCACCAATAACTCCGTTAAAGCCCACGACCTGGAAACCCTGGCTTTCCACATCATCACCATGCCGGAGATAGTCGAATTGGCTTAATCCTCCTGGTTATATGCTTCCTGATCGATGTACTTACCGCCCTGGATTTCTTGGCTCACCAGCTTGTGGTTCTTATCAAACGTCAGGTGTAACTCGATTGGTTGGAAGCACAGCTTTTCCCCAATTAACACTTTTCGGCAGAAAAACGATGTGGGCTCGTCGCTTTTCTCACCATATTCGGGGGTCAGCTCGTTCCACGTGTCCACCCTTGCCCGTAGTTTTTCACCACAACGGCTGCATTGCACGTAAAAGTACAATGCCCGGTCTTCCTTGGCAGGCGGCTTAGGTATGATATTCCCCAGCTTTTTAAATATGCTCATGAGTTCATTTTAACATAATATAAGTCACCTTAATTCCCATCTTCCAATCATCTTCCTGCGGTATAATCGCTAACTGTTTTGAGGATGCCTTATTGGGGAGTCTGGTTCCCAGTTGCTAAAACATTTGTGCTATAATTAGAGTTTGGCCTGTTTTTGCTCGAGTTTTCAAAGAATTCCCTGATAGGGGATAGAAAGCAATCAGGTAAATCTACAAAACGGATTGTGATTTGCAAATATGTCAGCGAATGTCATCAGGGTGGTTGGCGCCCGTGTCCACAATTTAAAAAATATCACCGTCGAGATCCCTCGCGATAAGCTGGTGGTGATCACCGGGCTTTCCGGCAGTGGTAAGTCATCGCTTGCCTTCGATACCATCTTTGCCGAGGGTCAGCGGCGTTACGTCGAGTCACTCTCAGCTTATGCCCGCCAGTTCCTCGGGCAAATGGACAAGCCCGATGTTGATTATATCGAGGGACTGTCTCCCGCCGTCTCCATCGACCAGAAGGGTATCTCGCACAACCCACGCTCCACCGTGGGCACGGTGACCGAGGTATACGACTACCTGCGTTTGCTGTATGCCCGCATCGGCATTCCCCACTGCCCCGTATGCGGCCGCGAGGTCTCCAAGCAATCTGCCCAGGAAATCGTCGATGTGGTAGCAGCTTTGCCTGATGCCAGCCGCCTGCTGATCCTTTCTCCTCTCGTCCGAGGCCGCAAGGGTACCCACCAGGCAGTGCTGGAGGAGATTCGCAAGGCTGGCTTCGTGCGTGCCAGGGTGGATGGCTTGGTCCACCAGCTGGATGAAGATATACAGATGGATCGCTATAAGATCCATAACATTGAGGCTGTGGTCGATCGTGTGCTGATCCACCACGATCCCGATCCTGAAGAGCATAAAGCCTTCATTTCACGCTTAACCGATTCCATCGAGACTGCCCTCAAATTCGGCGATGGATACATGATCGTCCAGGATGTGACCGATGGAAATAACCCCCGCGACATGTATTTCTCAGAGCACCTGGCCTGCCCTGAACATGGCTCCGTCCTCCCGGAGATCGAACCACGCACTTTTTCGTTCAACACACCTCACGGCGCCTGCCCCGACTGCCAGGGCCTGGGCGGTCGCTTGGAGATTGATGCTGACCTGCTCATTCCTGATCCCGATTTGTCCTTGAACGATGGCGCCATTGCGGTCACCGAGTGGAGTGGGCCCAAAGAGGAAGGCGGCTATTACTGGCAAAGCCTGGAGGCAGCTGCCAAATTCTATGAAATCAATCTGGATACCCCTGTGCGCACCTTGCCCAGTGAAAAACTGGACATCGTGCTGTATGGTACACGCGGTAAGGAAATCCCCATCACCTACCGCCGTGATAATGGCCACGAATACGTCTTCGATCGTGAATTTGAAGGTGTTATCACTAATTTAATGCGCCGTTACAATGAGACCAACTCAGAGTCGATGCGGGATAAGATCGGCGCATATATGAGCATGCACCCCTGCCCTACTTGTGGCGGCAAGCGCTTGCGCCGCGAGGCCATCGCTGTCACCGTGGACGACAAAAATATCGTCGAGGTCACTGAATGGCCCATCCAGAAAACCTTGAGCTGGATTGAGCATCTCTGCAGCGCTTTATCTCCACTTAATTCCCGCCAGCTAACTATTGCTGAGCGCATCCTCAAGGAAATTTCCGAGCGCTTGAGCTTTCTAGTGGATGTTGGGTTAGATTACCTCACCCTCAAACGCTCAGCTGGCTCCCTTTCAGGCGGCGAGGCTCAGCGCATTCGCCTGGCCACCCAGATCGGCTCGCGCCTGATGGGGGTGCTGTATGTCCTTGATGAGCCCTCCATCGGCCTTCACCCACGCGACCACACCCGCCTGTTGCGCACGCTTAAGGACCTGCGCGACCTGGGCAATTCCGTCATCGTGGTCGAGCATGATTCCGAGACCATCCTGTCTGCCGATTGGGTGCTCGACCTGGGTCCCGGTGCCGGCGAGCATGGTGGTGAGGTCATAGCCCAGGGCACCGTGGACAAGATCATCGAAAATCACGCTTCGCTAACCGGCGCTTATCTCTCAGGTCGGATGCAGGTTGATATCCCGCGCGAGCGACGGGCTGGCAATGGCCGCAAGCTGACCATCATTGGCGCCCGTGAAAATAATCTCAAGGACATTAAGGTTAACATCCCCCTGGGGAAGTTCGTGTGCATCACCGGGGTTTCAGGCTCGGGTAAATCCACATTGATGATCGAGATCCTGTACAAGGCATTGGCTGCCCAGCTCCAGGGTGCTCGCATCCAGCCAGGTGAGTTTGATCGCATCGACGGGATGGAGAACTTGGATAAGGTGATCAATATCGACCAATCTCCCATTGGGCGTACCCCTCGTTCCAATCCAGGCACCTACACGAGCTTGTTCGACCAGATCCGCTCTCTTTTCGCCGAGCTGCCTGAAAGTAAGATGCGCGGCTATAAACCCGGGCGTTTTTCCTTCAATGTGCATGGTGGTCGCTGTGAAGCCTGCCAGGGCCAGGGCCAGCTGCGCATCGAGATGCAGTTTTTACCCGATGTCTACGTTCCCTGCGATGTATGTCATGGGGCGCGTTTTAACCGCGAGACACTTCAGGTGCGTTTCAAGAATCTCAATATCGCTGAAGTACTGGACCTGACCGTTGACCGCGCCCTCGAGGTGTTCCAGGCATTCCCCAACATGCTCTCGCGCCTGCAGACTTTGCAGGACGTGGGCTTGGGCTACATCCGTCTCGGCCAACCCGCCCCGACATTATCAGGTGGCGAAGCCCAGCGGGTCAAACTGGCACGTGAGCTTTCCAAGCGCGCCACCGGGCGCACCCTGTATGTTCTGGATGAGCCATCTGTAGGCCTGCACGCGGCTGATGTCCACAAGCTGATTGAGGTGCTCCAACGCCTGGTGGATGCCGGCAATAGCGTGCTGATCATCGAGCATAACCTGGATATCATCAAGGTGGCTGACTACATCATCGACCTGGGTCCCGAGGGCGGAGATGCCGGCGGCGAGTTGGTGGCAGAGGGCTCGCCGGAGCAAATCTGTGAGAACGAAGCTTCTTATACTGGCCAATTTCTCCGGCCATATGTATGCCAGGACGGGAGTATTGCTCCCATCCGGGTTTTAGGATAGCTTTCTACTGCCAACCCTATTCGTGTAATTCACCCCATTCTTCCATCAGGGCATCCAGCTCTTTTTGCACCCGCACGTACTCATTTCCCAGCTTCTGCACCCTGGCCGCATCCTTGGGTGGATTTTCCAGCCGGCGGCTCAAGCTGGCCAGGTCGGCTTCCAGCTGGTCAATTAAGACTTCCACCTCTTTCAAGCGCGCCTTTTTACGTTTCTGTTCGGCGGTAACAGATGGCTTTCGTGGCGCTTCCTTTACCGGAGTAGTGATACTAATCGTTTCTTGCATTGCGATACGCTCTGCTTCCAGCATCTGGTGATACTGGCTGTAGCTGCCGTTGAAAGTGCGCAGGATGGCCTTCTCTTCGTCAATCTCCCAAATTTGCGTCGCCAGTGCATCGATCAAATAGCGGTCGTGTGAGACCAGCAAAATGGTGCCCTCGAAATCCTCCAGCACTTCCTGCAGGACTTCTTGCGATGGGATGTCAAGTTGATTGGTGGGCTCATCCAGCAAGAGAAAGTTGGCACCCATTAATGACAGCTTGGCCAATGCCAGCCTGCCTCGCTCACCCCCTGAAAACAGCTTCACCTTTTTGAAAACGTCATCACCGGTGAACAGGAAGCGAGCCAGATAATCGCGCACGTTGGCCAGCAGCATATGGGGTGCTACCGATTCTATCTCTTCCACCAGAGTGCGCTCGGCTAGCAGGTCTTCATGTGCCTGGGCGAAATAGCCCACCTGGAGGCTGGATCCCAGCTCCACTTCACCGCTCAACGGTTGTATTTGCCCAAGAATTGTCTTGAGAAAAGTTGTTTTACCGGCGCCATTCGGCCCAATCAGGGCCGTGCATTGCAGCCTGCGCAGCTCGATATCACCCGCAGAAAACAAGCTTTTCCCAGGGTACCCAACCTCCAGGTCATGCGTGCGTAGCACAATCTCCCCGCTTCGCTGTTCTGCATGCAGACGCAAGTGTAACTGAGGCGGTTTATGACCGGGCTCGCGCAAGGCCTTGATACGCCGTTCCGCTTCATCCGGGCTCAGCATGCTGGTGCTGGTATCTACATTGCTGCTCAGCTCGCCCCATTTTTTCCTCAGGCTGGCTTCGATCCCCACCTGCTCGATCGCCTGTATCTCCCGGCTCAACCGGCGCAATCGTCCCCTGGCCTGTGAGACATTCTGACCCGAGATATTCCTCTTGATGTATTCCAGGTCCTTCTCCAGGTGCTCTTTCTCCGTAGAAAACAGGTCACGCTGCCTCTCCCAGCGCTCCTGGCGCTGTTGCACGTAGGCTGAATAATTACCCCGGTAAACTTCAAAGCCAGTGGACATCATTTCCCAGATGGTTTCTACTACCTGGTCGAGGAAATAGCGGTCATGCGAAACGATCAGCGCTGCCCCATCCCACTGGCGCAGATAACCTTCCAGCCACTCCACAGCAGCAATATCCAGGTGGTTGGTGGGTTCATCCAGGATAAGCAGGTCAGGTTCTGACAGCAGCAGGCGTGCCAGCAGGGCGCGCGTCCGTTCCCCACCCGACAATCTTACCAGTGGAGTTTGGTATTCATTGGCGGTAAAACCCAGCCCTGATAATACCTGTTGCATGCGGTGGATGTAGGTATACCCGCCGTGGTGTTCGAATTCTGCCTGCAATCGCCCGTACTTTTCAAGCACCTTGCCCGTTTCGTGGGGGTTTGACATTTGCTGCTCGAGCTGTTGCAGCTCTGCTTCTTGCTCGCGCAACCCTCGAAAGGGCAACAGACATTCCTCCCACAGGGTACTCAACGATTGAAGATCCGCTTCTTGTGCCAGGTAGCCGATGGACAAGTTTCGGGCCTGACTTACTTTACCAACCGATGCTTCTTCCTCGCTGGCCAGGATGCGCAACAGGGTGGTCTTGCCGATCCCATTAGGCCCAATTATGGCTATACGGGCATGGCGTGGTATGGAGAGTGAGATCCCCGAAAAAACATCGTGCGACCCGAAGGATTTGGCAAGGTTTACCGCAGTGATCAATGACATAAATGTATGACCGGATATTGCATATGCATGCCTGGAACAAGATTGCGCTCAAATTCGTCCTGAGATTGTGCTGGATGGTGGCATTTAACATGCAACTTTCCATCGGATGCACTCAAGAATCAGGTGCGAAAATGCAATGTTTCTGGATTTATAATTATGCCACAACAGTGGTTTCCAATACGAACTCAAACTCCTCCTCCATGTTATAATCCGACATCAATGGACAGATACAATCCCATCGAGAACCCCCGCAAGAACTCCTCATCCTCCCACGATTCCTTCCCGAGAAAAATAAGCCCGGTGATGTGGGGATTGCTGGCAGTATTTATCGTGACCCTGGCAGCAACAGTTTACCTGACCTACTCAGTCGTGCGTAATGTGACAGCAGCCCGCGGCAATAACTCGCTGACAGGTCCCTCACTTGACGAAACTCCCCTGGTCAATCTGCCTGATGTGAATATCAATACACCCTTGCAATCAGAAAATGGCCCCACTCCCGTGCCCTGGGATGGCGCTAACCGTGTAACCATCCTGGTTATGGGCCTGGATTACCGTGATTGGGAGGGTGAAGGCCCCTCGCGCACCGATACGATGATGCTGCTCACCATGGATCCCGTCTCGAGAACAGCGGGTATGCTCTCTATTCCCCGTGACCTGTGGGTAAATGTGCCAGGCTTCGATTATGGCAAGATCAATACCGCCTATTTCCTGGGTGAGATGTATAACCTCCCTGGCGGTGGACCCGGATTGGCAATCCAATCAGTCCAAAACCTGCTGGGTGTGGACATTAATTATTACGCCCAGATCGATTTCTCGGCATTTGAAAACTTCATCGACCAGATCGGCGGTATCGAAGTTGATGTCCCTTATGAGCTCACCGTTGATCCAATTGGGCCAGGCAATACGGTCACATTACCAGAAGGTCCACAACAGCTCGATGGACCAACCGCCCTGGCTTACGCCCGCAACAGAGAAACTTTCGGAGGTGATTTCGACCGCGCTGACAGGCAGCAGCAAGTGATTATGGCTATCTTTGATAAAATAACCTCCCTCGGTACGCTGCCCAAGATGATCACCAATGCTCCCACGATTTATAACAATCTACGCTATGGGATTCATACCAACCTGAGTATCAAAGAAGCCGTTTCGCTGGCCTGGACAGTGGCACAGATCCCGCAGGAAAATATCAAACGCGGCATGATTGGGCCCAATGAAACCACGCGTACGTTTTCTCCAGATGGCATGGATATCCTGCTCCCTGATATGGAAGCCGTTCGCGCTGTCCGCGACGATGTGTTTTCCACAACTTCAGGAGCTGCTCCAGCTGCCACGACCTATGTCAGCAATCCCGAAGAGCTTCGCCAGGCTGAAAGTGCCACCGTATCCGTGCTCAATGCCACCACCACCCCTGGATTGGCCTCCCAGACCAGCGATTATTTACGGGAGCATGGGATCAATGTGACAGTCACTGGCAATGCAGATGAACCCTCAGATACCACGGTGATCATCGATTACACGGGAAAACCCTATACCGTCCAATACTTGGTAGATTTGCTTAACATTGAGCCCAACAGTATCTATAGCCGGTATGATCCAAACAGCCAGACCGATATTGCCATCCTATTGGGTACAGATTGGGCAGAAAACATTCCCATACCTTGAGATAATTCATGGAGTCTAGAATCCCTACCCCGCTAAAAGTGGGCCTTTTATCATTATTCATCATCGCCGCGGTATTTGCATCTTATGCTGCATACACCAAGTCCTACGATTTCTTCCTGTCATTCGACCTCGCAAAAATCCCTGGTTTGCCAATTCAGTCAAATTCAACTTCGCCTGTTGTGGATGAGGGCACTGTGATTGCCACTCCTTTACCTACCCAATCGAGCGACCCTGCACCTGCGCCCTGGGATGGCGCCAGCCGGGTGACCATCCTGGTGATGGGCCTGGATTATCGCGATTGGCAAGCCGGTGAAGGACCCCCACGCACCGACACGATGATCCTGCTCACCATTGACCCGCTCACCAAAACTGCGGGGATGCTGAACGTCCCACGGGACCTTTGGGTCAGCATTCCCGGCTTCGAATATGGCCGTATCAATACTGCCTATCCCCTCGGCATACTGTATAATGTGCCTGGAGGGGGCCCTGGGCTCGCCATGCAAACTGTGCAAGAGCTGCTGGGTGTTCCAATCGATTATTATGCCATCATCGATTTTTATGCCTTTGAGCAATTTATCGACGATTTGGGCGGCATTAACATGACCGTTTCAACAGAAATTTCGGTTGATCCTATCGGGCAGGCAAACACCATCGTATATAAACCCGGTAATTACCTCTTTGATGGTCCAGCTGCCCTGGCTTATGCTCGGGCAAGGCATACCGATGGCGGTGATTTCGACCGTGCCTTGCGCCAACAGCAGGTAATTCTGGCAATACGCGATCGCATCATTGAGCTGGGTCCGGCCAAAGTGGGAGCCCGTATTCCAAACTTATATAAAGAGCTGTCTGAGGGTATCCATACCAATTTATCCCTCGATGATGCCGTGAAACTCGGCTGGCTGGCCCTGGATATCGATATATCAACCATCCAGCGCGGGGCAATTGCTCCACCCAATGCCGTCACAATGGCCTCGTTCAACACGCCAGAAGGACCGCAAGATGTGCTCATCCCAGTGCCAGACCAAATCCGTGTGATTCGCGACCAGATTTTTGCTTCATCCACCATGGCGAGCCCGGGACTATCCTCGAGTGATACACGCGCTAACATGCAATCGGAGGCAGCCAGCATCGTTGTGTCGAACGGCACCTATGTTGAAGGCCTGGCCGGTGAGACACAAGCATACCTTCAATCTCAGGGCGCCAATGTGGTCGGTACCCAGAACAGCGAATATACCACTTATACGAAAATCATCGATTACACAGGCAAACCTTACACAGACCGTTTCCTGGTGGACCTGATGAGTATCACACCATACAGCATTTCCTTACAGTATGATCCCAACAGCCAGGTGGACGTGCTGGTCATCCTGGGTGACGATTGGGCAGGCAATAATCCCATGCCGTAATGGAGCACCGGCAGGGCCAGGATATGGCGGTTTAAACCTAGCTTCGTTTTATTACGGAAACATCTATTCATCCAGGCAGAACTTTTGTTATTCGTGACCATTAACTCGAAAATTTAACCTGATCTAACTTCACGGGAGAATGCTATGCAAAATCGATGGATGAAGATACCAGTGTTGGTCTTCTTGTCGGTCATTGGCTTATTCGTGGTCTTCCTGCCCAGGTTTGTTTCAGCTTCCGAAAGCGCAGATCCGCCGCTTCCATTCCCGGTTGCACCCGAGCCTTATCCCAGCTCTGATATTTACCCCGCGGAAGTGTACTTGGCAACCAATGAAGATTTACAGGTGTTATATGACCTGGACATCGACTTCGAGGGTTTGAGAACAGTCGATGGCTCGATCAACCTTGCGCCCACTGTTTTTACGCCATCCGTTGCCACAATCTATGTAAATCCAACCCAGGCTGCATCCTTGATGGGAGCAGGCTTGAACCTGGTCCCTATCCCCAATGTGGGCTACCGCAGTTTCCTGGCGTACGGGCCGGGTTCCGGTGCCCCAAATGCATGGCCTACCTTCGAGCAGTATGTCGCCCGCATGCAGGCATTGGAGGCAGCCCACAGTGAGGTTGTTGATCTCGTACAGATCGGCCAATCTGTGCAAGGACGTGGGCTTTATTGCATGGAAATTACCGATAATCCGGGAATAGACGAGGATGAACCGGAATTTAAATATACCGCCAACCACCATGGCGACGAAACCACTGGCATCGAGATGACCATGCGCCTGGCAGAGCTGTTGGCCGGCAGCTATGGGTCTGATCCCGAAATTACCAATATTGTGGATCACATGGAAACCTGGATTTGCCCCATCTATAATCCCGATGGGTACACGAATGGCACGCGCTACAATGCCCATGGAGTGGACCTCAACCGCGACTTCCCCGACCGGTTTATCGATCCGATCGACGACCCGGCAGGGCGAGAGCCCGAAACCCAGGCCTTCATGAATTTCGGCTATGGTCACCGCTTCGTGATGGGTGCTAACTACCACGGTGGAGCCCAGGTACTTAATTATCCCTATGATGCAATTGCCGATCCGTATAATCCCGAGTATGCACCTGATGACCAGCTCTTTATTAATTTTGGCATTGGCTATACTTCACGCAATATTGACCTGTGGAATGGTGGGTGGCCTCAAGGAATTACTCGCGGCTGGGAATGGTACATGATTTATGGCGGTATGCAGGATTGGGCCTACTATTATCGTGGGGAGCACCATGTAACTCTTGAGATATCCAATAACAAGATGCCTCCCTTCGAACAGATGGACACTTACTGGAGTCACAACCGTGATGCCATGCTGTGGTGGATGCAGCGCGCCATGACCGGTATCAACGGCCTGGTGATGGATGCCCATGATGGCACTCCCCTGGATGCCACGGTCACCCTGGTGGGGAGAGATGTACCCAATATCATCGACACCGATCCGGATGTGGGCGACTATCACCGGGTGATTGGTGATGGCCAGTACGATTTACTGGCCGAAGCAAGCTGCTATCAGAGCCAGCAGGCGCAGGTCAGCGTTGTGTCGGGGACAGTGACCACGCACGATTTCTTCCTTTCGCCGGTATCCGATTTGAGCGCTTCATCCAAAACAGTTGCTATCGATCACGCATTGCCTGGTGAGGCTACACAATATCAAATCCAATTGGAGAATACGTGCAATCCGGTAACCGTGAATGTCACCGATACATTGCCATCCCAGGTCACCTGGACAGGCTACCTGACCGCCACGACAGGCACGGTTGAATATGATTCGGGTCAGATTTTATGGCACGGTGAAGTGGGCCAAATCCAGCCCATCACCATCACCTATGGGATCAGCCTGAACCAATGCCTTCCTGCAGACACGAACATCCTGAACATGGCTATAATCAATGACTCGATCAATGATCCCATCATGCGAAATGCGCAATTAACGGTAGAGAATGCTCCACCCAGCATACCAACCACTCCCGTGCCTGCGGATGGGGCCATCGATACACCAACCGATATCTCCCTGGCATGGCAGGCAAGCACTGACCTCAATTGCGATCAGCTTAGCTATGACCTGTATTTTGGCACCTCACCAACACCTGCTCTGGCAGCCAGCGGATTATCCGCTCCCGAGTACTTTCCGGGGCTCTTACTTCCGGGCACGCAATATTACTGGTTTGTAGTGGCAATGGACGGAATCACTGAAGTACCCGGGCCCACCTGGAATTTCACCACCTCGGCGAATGCGCTACACAATTTTTATTTGCCACTGGCGAGGAAGTAGCGCTATCCCAAACTGCCATCAATGACGGAAGCTAATCGATATCTAGCTTATATTTGAAAGAGAGAAGTGAAAAAAGGGCACGGCGAAATACCGTGCCCTGAGACTTAATTTTAGAAAATTAACCTTACCTGCGCACTAGCGGCAACAGGTTGTAATACATCAGCTGCGCCGTCGTGGTCACGTCGGCTGAGGCAGCCACT
>CAYLPS010000052.1:20411-23467 GCA_964385625.1 uncultured Anaerolineaceae bacterium
GCCGCTCTGACCTTCAGGCGCCACTACCTCCACAGCCGGGTTCACATTGGCCTTTGTGGTGCCTGTGGCAACCGCCGTGCCTCCCACCGAGCCGGTAGCCGTCAACGTGAAGGTGTCTTCTGCGATGATCACGTCCGGAACCAGCGGGATGGTCACCGTCACCGGCACTGTGGCAGATGCCCCCGGGGCAAGCATGCCCACGCTATCCGGCGCTTGCGTCGGCCACGTGGCATCCACCGCCAGGGTCACTTCCTGCTCCACAGTGGCATCATTGGTCACCGTGTACACATAGCTCACCTGCATGCCTGGCTCTCCCACCTGCGTCTGCTCCAGCGGGGTGATGGACACATCCGGGGGTACCTCGCAGCCACCGAAGAAGTCGATCACGCGCTGCAGCACCGCTTCGCCGTTGGCAGCGTTATTGTAGTACACCGCTACCCACGAGGTGCCAAAAAAGGCAGTTTGCCAATCACCACCATCCTTGTCCACATCCAGGTTATTGCTGTTGTTATTGGCCTTGAAGGCCACCGAAGCTCCCGCCGCAGCATTGACCACGTCTCCATAGTCATAGAAATCCGACGGGTAGGTTAAGCTGAACGGCCCCAGCCCATCCCCAATGGGGTCTCCTGCCAGACCAATGATCGAAGTGGCGTCTCCGTTATCACTGCTGAAGTTATTTATCCCCAGGTAATTCGTGCCAAAGGGTGTCAGACCAAAGTCATACAGGTAATCCTGGCTGTCCAGGAACAGCTTGCCACCCCCATCCAGGTAGGCTGCCAGGTTGGCTTCATCAGCCGCATTCGGCCCCGCCGATGTGCCAAACTTATCTCCTGAGTACCACAGCACCATGCGGTATCCCTGCAATCCAGCCAGGTCGGGGCCGTTTCCACCACCCCCACCCGCATCAAAAATGTTGTACTCATAACCTAAGTCGTCCAGTGCCTGGGTAAAGTAGGGGGTGGTATCCGGTGAGTTGTTATCATCGTCCACCAGCAGGATGCAGGGAAGCGGCTCCATATAGAAATCCTTGGTGATGTCGCTGTGCACGTCGACCACAGCTTCCTGGCTCTGGTGCAGATCTGCCTGGGCCAGCATGTGCCAGGTTCCATCGGCCACTGTCAGGCTGTAGAAGCCTTCCGGGTCGGTGTCCACCGGCGGCACCGGGGCATCGGTGAATTGCACGCTACCCTGGATTGGATCGCCGCTCACCGCATCATACATATGGCCGCTGACCGTGTAAGTGGGTGCTGCCACGAGCTCAAAATCTTGGGTGGTTATTGTATCGGTGACCACTTCAACAGGATAGACAGTTTGGGTCAGGTAACCGTATGTTGAGGCAGTAACCGTGAATGTTCCTGCAGCAACGGTCATGGAATATACACCGCTGGCATCGGTTTGAATATCCCATGTATAGCCTTCATCATGTACAGCATGAATGTCTACGTCCTCAATGGGGTCACCGCTGGTTGCATCGGTCACAGTACCATTCAGCTGGCCGGCACCTCCCATGGCGATAGCCATCTGCACGGCTGCCAATGCGTCAATCGTCCCAAAACCCCAGTCGTTATTCGGGCCTACATCGTAATCACCACCGCAATTCGAGCCACCCTGGCCAGTCAATGGGGCCGCGGTATCACGGATGATTTCGATAGTTTGTTCTACCTGCCCACGCAGGGCAGGCGCAGCGGACCACATCAGGCCGATTAACCCGGTGGCATGCGGCCCAGCCATGCTGGTACCTGACCAACCCCCTTCATAACCGCCACCAGGAACAGAGGAGCGGATGTTCTCACCCGGTGCCATGATATCGGGGAAGTAATAACCCGGGTCGAGTGATGAAGGACCACGGCTGGAAAAGCCCGTGATGGTTCCCGGGAATGGAGGTACATGGTTTACCGAACCGGTGGTCAGCACTTCCCAATAGTCACCTGGAGAGCGCAAGGAGGAGCAGCTGGAGCCTTCGTTTCCAGCTGAAACCTCAACCAGGATGCCGGCGGCTTGCAGGTTATTGATTGCCGTGCGGAATTGGTTTGCCCCGCCACCCCAATATCCCCAGGAGTTATTGATGGCATCCGGTGCAAGGTCGGGTCGTGGGTCATTGTGGGACAAGTCCCATGGCGCCAGGTCCCACTCAAAGCAGGTCAGGAAAGTATCATCATCCCCGCTGCCGCCATCGGTCATGTTTTTACAATGAATGGTCTGGGCACCCGGTGCCATACCGATCTGGTTACTAGCGCCATCATCACCCATCATCGTCCCGGTGGTGTGGGTTCCGTGCCCAAAGCCATCCCACGGGTCAGTGGGATATGTGCCAGTGGCATCCCACCAGTTATAGTTGTTATCGTAGGTGGTGCAGGTTGGTGGATCGACGCAGCCACGATAGCGGGCTTTAATTGCGGGATGTGTTTCATCCAACCCGGTATCATTGCCAGCTACGATCGTCCCCTGGCCGGTAATGCCTAATGCCCATACCTGGTCGGCTTTAACAAAGCTGATATTTGGTTCAACACCGGCTGGCTGGTTCGGGGCTTGAGGATCGATCATTGGATCATCAAGCTGGTAGGTATGATTTGCGCTGATTTGGGATACATCTTTTCGGTCTGCAATGGTCATGGCCAGATCAAGACCGCCTGATTTTACCAGGATGGTGTTGACGATGTAATACGATATATATTCAACGCCTTGCTTGTCCAGGAAAGCGAGCAAATCAGCCTGAGTGCGGTTGGCCGTATCAACTAGCGTTTGGAATACATATGCCCCTTTTTCTTCTTTGGTTCTCAGCCGGTCAGCATCACTCAGGTCAGCTTGCTCAGCCATAGTCACAAAGAAATCCGTTTTTCCCGCGGTCAATTGATCTAGAACCATCGGTTCAAATTTTTCGCTTGCATTCAGCTGAGCTTCAGCGGCTTGAGATGGGCTTGCCAGTATGGAGCCTGAAGAAGTCCATCCAAGCAGCATACCCACAATCAACAAAATTGAAAAAACCTTTTGAAAGTGTTTCATCTTAGGTTCGGACACAAGTTCGGACAAAGGTGTAAAAAATGCAATGGAAACCT
>CAYLPS010000053.1:0-10748 GCA_964385625.1 uncultured Anaerolineaceae bacterium
TACCAGGATTATGCCATCACCACGGCAGCCTGGACCTGCCCAGGACCTAAGAGCCGGATCGGCAAGCTATGCACCAAGCTGGAAGCCCCCATCCAGTGGGTAACCATCCATGACATGAAATCTTCCGGTGAACATTGGGTGGTGACCAGGGATGGCCGGCGCTTCGCTTCGACGGATGAAGCACAGGAGGCCCTGGTGGGAGGATCACGAGGTATGGCTAGGGTTTACCAATGGATCGCCGATATGTATGACCCGCGGGTGAGCTACCCGGATGATATGACCGCCCGCCAGTACATCCAGCGATATTTCCCGGGAAATGAAGATTACGTGAAATATGTAGAGACGATCATTACCTACTGCTTCGCCTCGCAGACAGTGGATACCTTCTCGGCAAATGAGACCAAGCGAGCCATCGTGGATGCGCTGGAACAGATGGCGGTGTGGGGCACGGCTGTGGGCGGCACATCAGCAATCGTGAGGGGCTTGGAGCAGGTGATCCGTGAGAATGGTGGGAAGATTGCCACGCACACGAAAGTAGCATCCATCACGCTGGAGGGCGACAAGGCGGCGGGGGTAACGCTTGGAGATGGACGCTGGATAGGTGCCGATGTGGTGGTGCATGATGCGGGTATCAAACGATTGCTCGAGTTGGTAGGAGAGGCGAACTTGCCCGGCGAGTACGTGCAACGTCTTAAAGGAGCCATCCCGGCGGTGGTGGCAGCCCTCATTTTGGGGTTGAACCGGTCATTATTAGGTGAGGAGCATTCCCTGCTGCACACCATGGGCTGGGACCGTACGCTGAACAGTTACGCGCCCACCTTCTTCGATCCTCACCTGGCGCCGCCAGGAAAGCACATACTGGACGTGTTCTGGGTGATGCAGCCGCCGTATAACCTGAACCATGAGCTGGAGCTGGTGAGAGGACAGCTGCGTGAGGTGTTCCCCGATTTTGACCAGGCTGTGGAACTGCAGGTGCCCATGTTTTTCCGGGGAGGCTGGACTGCCGAGATGGCCCACCGGCTGGGGCAGAGTGGCGATCAGCGGTTAGACCCGGTGAGCCCCATCGCTGGGTTGTACCTGGTTGGGTATGATTGCATTGGCTACGGGATGGCAGGCGACATCATCCCACATGGGGTGGAGAAGGTGCTTTACCGGATCTTGGGTGATGAGCGGTATAAAGCGGAGGATGAAAAATCCTCCACCAGGCTGGCGAAGAGGGCTAAGTCGATGCTGTTCAGGGTAATGGCGGCAGGGCAGAAGTTGAAACGTTAAGCGATATATTTAACAACCAGCGAGGTAATCATCTAAGTGATTGCCTCGCTGTTGTTCTTAGCTGACGACGGTGAGGTCTGCGTGGAGGGTGGCCAATGAATCAGAACCCACCCAGATATCAAACTCAGCTGCTTCATGGACCCATTTACCGGTGCTGGTGCTCCAGTAGCCCAGCTCATCAGGGCCGAGGATGAAGGAGACGGTTTTAGTCTCTCCGGGCTGGATAGCGAGGCGCGTGAAGCCTTTCAATTGGCGCAAGGGGCACGAGTCACGGCCTGACTTTTGATGGAGGTATAACTGTAACACCTCGTCGCCAGGCAGCCGGCCGGTATTGGTCACGTCGGCGGTCACGGTCACCGGTTGGCCCACTTTTACCTGGGGAGATGAGAGCCGGAGGTTGTCGATGGAGAAGGTGGTGTAGCTGAGGCCAAAGCCGAAAGGATAGAGCGGGGTGGTGGGGCTGTCCCAATAGCGGGAGATATACATGGGGCTGTCTTCAGGGACATGGGTGAGGGTGCGGGCGTAATAGAGCGGGGCTTGGCCGACGCTGCGCAGGAAGGTGACCGGCAGCTTGCCGCCCGGGTTGACATCACCGAACAAGATGTCAGCGACAGCGCTGCCGCCCTCGCTACCCGGCTCCCAGGCCTCCAAAATAGCCGGGACATGCTCGGCAGCCCAGGTGATGCTCAACGGGCGGCCGTTCAGCAACACGAGGACCACCGGCTTGCCAAGAGCTACCACAGCTTCAAGCAACTCTTCCTGGCGCCCAGGCAGATCGAGCGAGCTGCGTGAGGCAGCCTCTCCGGCCATATCGGCATTCTCGCCCAGCACCATGATGACCAACTCGCTAGCCCGAGCGATTTCCACAGCCTGCTGAAAGGCGGCCTGCGCCTCTTCGGCGGTTTGAGTCGGTTTTTTATTCGACGATTCGATGGCTTCAAACGGTGAGGCAAAATCGCGGTGGATTTCAGGGCCCGGGGCGAATGCGACACGGGCATGGGGAAGCCTGGCACGCACGCCTTGCAACACGGTGATCGCAGCAGGCTGGTGCCCGAAGACCATCCACGAACCCTCGGTGGCTTCCTTTGAGTCGGCCAATGGACCAATGACGGCGATATTTTTCAGACTATCGGAGAGCGGCAGGAGGTCTCCCTCGTTACGCAGCAATACCATCGAGCGCTGGGCAGCCTGCCGCGCCAGCTGGTGGAGCTCTGGTAGGGCCACCACCTGTTCCAATCGTGACTCATCGACGTAAGGTTGCTCGAAGAGACCCATGCGTACTTTCAGCTCAAGGATGGGCCGTACAGCCGCGTCGATCTCGACCTCGGTGAGCGTGCCATCCTCCACCAGACCTGCCAGGCTGAACGAATAGGTATTGCTGGCCATATCCATATTTACGCCTGCCCTCAGGGCGCGCAGAGCGGCGTCGCGGTCATCCCTGGCGAAGCCCTGGGTAACCAGGTTGGCAACTGCAAAGGCGTCGCTGACCACAAATCCATGGAAGCCCCACTCGGTGCGCAGGACGTCACGTAACAGCCAGTGATTCCCGCTGGCAGGGACGTTGTTGAGATCCATGTAGGCGCTCATGAAGGTGCCGACGCCGGCTTTCACAGCTGCCTGGAAGGGTGGAAAGTACACATTGTGCAGCTGGGTCTCGGGCAGGTAGACCGGGTCGTAATCACGCCCGCCGTCTGCGGCGCCGTAGCCGGCGAAGTGCTTGGCACAGGCAACCAGATGGTCAGGCGCACCCGGATAGGGTCCCTGGAAGCCACGCACCTGGGCAGCTGCCATTGCCGCGCCCAGGTATGGATCTTCGCCGGCTCCTTCCACAATGCGCCCCCAGCGGGCATCACGGGCGATGTCGAGCATGGGCCCGAATGTCCAGTGCAGGCCGGCGGCGCGTGCTTCTTTGGCTGCCACTGCCTGCGACTGCTCTGCCACGGAGGGATCCCAGGAGGAAGCCATGGCCAGCGGCGCGGGGAAGATGGTGCGGTAGCCGTGGATGACATCCAGGGCGAAGAGCAGGGGTATCTTCGAGGGACTCTCTTCAACGGCAATTTTTTGCAGCGCGTTGAACCTTTTGGTGTCGTTGAGCCACAAAACCGAACCAGCCCCACCGCTGCGGATAATATCTTCGGGAGGCGGCCCGGGAATAAAATCCGCCCCCCCGATCTGGGTGAGCTGGCCAACCTTCTCGGCCAGGCTCATATGCTGAAGGAGTAATTTCACCCTGTGGGCTACTTCGGTTTCTGACGGAATACCTGCATTCTTCATCTCAGTCATAATATCTCCTATGGTTATGGATTACTCGGGTATTTTTAAGCGCGTTGAGAGCAAATAAAGGATAAAAAGACCAAGCAGTGAAGCTGAGAGCATTACGGGTATGGTTTCCAGCGAGATACGCTCAGCCAGAAAACCTGCCAGGGAGGGCAGCAATGCGCCACCCAAACCCGCGGCGCTGATCTGGATGCCAATGGTGTTTCCGGCATGGCGCTGGCCGACGCGCTGGCTGGTGCCTGATACCAGACCGGGGAAAATGGGAGCCATGGCAAAACCAACGATAAATACGCCTGCCACGCCAACCAGGGGGATGGGATTCCACCAGAACAGGATGGCGCCTGCCAGGGACAGGAGCATGGCGGCATACATCATAGTATTCAAGCGTATCCGTTGCGTGTACAGGCCCGCCAGCACCCGCCCGAGGGTGAAGGTGGCCCAGAATCCACCGGCCCACAACCCGGCCAATTGCGGACTCACCCCGCGGCCCTCGGTAAACAGGGTGTAGGTCCAGTTGCCCAGGGTCAATTCTGCGCCGGTATAGAGCAAGAACATGAAGATGCTGGCCCAGGTAATGACCCGCAGCAGCGTCTGCAACAAGGAGGTGCGATAATCCATCAGGCCGAGCCGGGTGCTTTCGCCATTAACCGGGTCGCTGGAATTGTTTTTAGGGCGTTTCCAGGATGGAAGGGTGAATAAAAAGCAGAAGGACAATAAGACCATCAAGGAGCCGACAAAAATGAACGCCGGGCGCCAGGAGGTGAACAGCGACAGGCTGACGGTCATGATGAGCGGGCTGAGGGTGGCGCCCAAGCCAAAGCTGGCGTGCAGCCACTGCATTTGACCCTCGTTGTACTCGGCAGCCAGGTAGGTGTTCAACCCGGCATCCATCAGCCCCGAGCCAAACCCGCTGATCACACCCAGGATCACGATGATGGTCCACGAGGGAGCCAGGGTGTAACCGATGAAGGCCACGGCAGAAAGCAGGCTGGACACGATCAACAAAGCGCCAATCCCAAAGCGTGAAATCAGGCGGGCGATGATAAAGCTGGAGGTCAGATAGCCGATGGTGGTGGAAATAAACAGCAATCCCAGCGCGTCCAGGGGCAGCGAGAGCTCAGTGCGCAGGGTGGGCCAGGCAACGCCCATCAGGCTGATGGGTAACCCCAGGCCAATAAAGGCGATGTATGCCAGGATTAACAGGTTGGTTTTCAGGCGGGATTGATCGATCGTTTTGGTTTGCACAGGATCATTTCTCCTGTATCAGCCCGAGAAATTGGGCAAAAAGACGGGCCATATCGATTTTCTGTGGCTCATACAACCATTGAATTTGGAGCCCATCCATCATGGCGAAAAGCAGGATAGCCAGATCTCGGGCGGGAATATCAGCTCTGATTTCACCCTGTGCCTGTGCCAACTGTATCACCTCGATCGTTTGATCACGCAAATCCTGATATCTTCGCCTGAAAAAATCGTGACCGGGATGCTGATCATCGATGCTTTCGGCGACCAGCACAGTAAAAAGCTGCACCAACCCCGGCACGGTCTCGTTATGCTCCGCCAATTTCTGCAGGGAAATGAGCGGATGACCCGGTTCAGCATGCAGGCCAGGGTCAAAGCGCTCATGATCGATGCGATCGCGTTCTGCCAGCACTTCCATGAGCAAGTTTTCCTTGCTGGGGAAGTGGTGCAGCAAGCCCGGTTCTGTTACCCCGGCAGCCTGGGCGATATCAGACAGCCTGGCGCCATGGTAACCGTACTGTCCAAAGTAGTGAATGGCCGCATGGATCACCTGTTTCTTGCGCTGGCGGGTGCGTTCTGCTTGGGTACGTCTGGGCATGGTTGGTTCACTCCTGGGACCATTATACGCCAGTTTGGCAACTTACCTATCTAGCATTAAGTAAGTTATGTCGTTTAATTTTCATCAGGATATCTACAATTTATTTCATGCGAGATGTAAGGTGGTGAAGGGTGAGAGCCAGGTACTAAGTATCAAGCAGCGATGTTAGGCTTACTATTGGATATCGTTAACTCACAGGTATTGATTAACCAAAATAGACGACAAGCTTGGAAATCAATGAAAATTCCCCTTATCTTACCTTTGAAATCACACCTGATGCGACCAGGCTAGTTCATTGAGTTGATGAGGCATTGCGTATTGGTTTTTTGGATGAAAATGCTTTACTCTATCCACTTAGAAATCCACATCTTGAAGAAGGTGTGTATCTAATAATTTTTCTCTCATCCTGGGCATCACGGGAACTGCTCTGGAGTTGGGAGAACTCATCCAAGCAGGGTGGCTATTGAGGGTGGTCGAGGACCAATTCGAGGGTTTTTTCAAGCCGCTGGATATTTGGGACCAGGCGGAGTTCGATCGGATTACAGGCGAGGTCCGTCGCCAATTGGATGAAACAACTTTTAAATCTGCCTGGGCTTCGGGAAGGCAGCTTACCCTGGAACAAGCCATCGCAGAGGCGCGACTGGTTACTCCCTAAAGCCGTGACACAAAATAAGATTACTCAGATATAGCAGGTATGCCTGCCACCGGCCTGGCCGAATGAACCGCCCTCAAGATAGCCTGGGCGAACACCTCGGCCCCATAGGCACCCACGATATTTACATCGCCTGGATGCTCGCCGGTAGCCAGGGCAAAGATGGTATCGCCATCCACCATGGTATGCGCAGGGCGGATGGCGCGTGCCAGCCCATCATGGGCCATCTGGGCCACCTTGTTAGCTTCTTCCTTGTTCAGTTTGGCGTTGGTGGCCACCACACCAATAACGGTATTGCCCCGGCTGCCAAACCCCAGGGCAGTGCGGCCGATGAGGGATTTCATCACTTGCAGCGTATCGGCAAAGTATCCGGGAGCGCCAATATGCAGAGGGCCCACATCGCGCGAGCGAGCCCCGGCGACGATCTGCCCACTTGATGGATCGATCACATCCCCAAAGGCATTAACTGCGGCGATAGCGCCCACGATCACACCGGCACCAATCTCCAGGCTGGCGGTGCCGATGCCGGATTTCATGCACTGCGCCGGACCGAAAATTTTACCCACAGTGGCGCCGGTACCCGCACCGACATTCCCCTCAGCAGGCGCAGCGGAGGAGGCATTCTGGCAGGCCTGGTAACCCATGGCGGCATCCGGACGCACATCAGAATTGCCGATGCCCAGGTCGAACAGGATTGCCGATGGGACGATGGGTACCTTGGCGATGCGGGTATCGAAACCCACACCCCTTTCTTCAAGGTAATGCATCGCACCAGATGCAGCGTCGAGGCCAAAAGCTGAACCTCCGGCTAGCATCACCCCGTGGACCTTATTGACGAGATGCATGGGGTGCAGGGCATCCACCTCACGCGTACCGGGGGCGCCACCGCGCTGGTCCACACCCCCCACTGCGCCTTTCTCGCACAAGATAATCGTGCAACCCGTGAGCGCATCAATGTTTTGGGCATGGCCGACCAGGATGCCGGGAACATCGGTGATGGCATTCTTCAGCTTCATCTTCAGCCTCCCAATTGATCAACTTCTAATACGCCTGGAACACTGATACGGATTTATTTATTGAGCAAGCGAATGACTTCAGCGATGATCTTCTCTGAGACCTCGATTTTCGTCATGAGAGGTAAAGATTCAGCTTGCCCACCGGCATTGAGCAGGGTGACACGGTTGGTGTCGGAGCCAAAGCCGGAGGCCGGGTCGCTGACATCGTTTGCCACCACCAGATCCAAGTTTTTAGAGCGCAGCTTGGTGGCAGCATTGTTGACCAGGTCTTGGGTCTCGGCAGCGAAGCCCACCACCACCCTGGGATGCCCTGATTGTTTGCGCTGCTGCATTATAGTCGCCAGGATATCGGGCGTAGGTTCCAGCTCAAGTGACGGCATGCCAGAAGAACGCTTAATTTTCTGGAGAGGGGCCTGGGTAGGCCTGAAATCAGCCACCGCGGCAGCCATCAGCAAGACGTCTGCCTGGAGACAGGCAGTGACCACGGCGGTTTCCATCTCTGCGGCGCTGCTCACCGTAACCAATTCGGCGCCCTGGGGAGCTTCGAGGCAGACCGGGGTGGACACAATGGTGACCTGGGCGCCGGCATCCAGGGCAGACTGTGCCAGAGCGTAACCCTGCTTGCCCGAGGAGCGATTGGTGATGAGGCGTACCGGATCAATGGCTTCCTGGGTGCCTCCCGCAGTAACGACCACCCGCCTTCCTTCCAATGGACCTTGACGGGTGAGCAGATAGCGGATATGCCCCAGCAGGGTTGCCGGTTCTGTCATGCGACCCATGGCTTTCAGGCCAGAGGCCAGGTGCCCAACATCGGGACCAATAATTGTTGCGCCACGGTTGTGCAGAAGCTCCAGATTTTGCTGGGTGGCAGGGTGGCTGAGCATACCCCCATCCATGGCTGGTGCAACAAGCAAAGGGTGCTCGGGCGTGCCAGAGCCAAAAGAGAGCGCAGAGAGCACCAGCAGGTTATCGGCAAGGCCGTGCGCCAGCTTGGCGATGGTGTTGGCGGTGGCGGGAGCGATGATGAGCAGGTCGGCAGTGTGGCCCAACCCGACGTGCAAAACGTGCGCCTGTGCACCCCACAACGCATCGTCCGTGAAGGCTGGCCGGCCGGTAACGGATTGGAAGGTGAGGGGAGTGACGAATTCGAGTGCGGCAGGAGTGAGCAAGACATCGACGGAGGCGCCTGCCTGAGTGAGCTTGCTGGCCAGGTCTGCGGCTTTGTAGGCGGCAATCGAGCCGCTTACCCCCAGGAGTATATTTTTTTGGTCGAGGAATTTTTCTGCCATATGTTTTTTAAGCCACATCCCGAATGAAACATCCGAGATGTGGCAGCTTCATTTTTGCGTCCCCACACCCGATAGACGTTTCGATGGGGGTGAATATGCGTTTATTTCCCCAGCCGCTTGCGAAAAGCTTCGGTGAGGGTTGGGATGATCGTGTAAAGGTCTCCAACCACGCCATAACGCGCCAGCTTGAAGATTGGTGCCTCAGGGTCACGATTGATGGCCACGATGACCTTGCTGGTGCGCATGCCAGCCTGGTGCTGGATGGCGCCCGAAATTCCACACGCAATGTACAGGTCAGGCGAAACAACTTTACCGGTCTGGCCAACCTGGTGGGCGTAGGGAATATAACCGGCATCCACGGCGGCTCGGCTGGCACCCACCGCGGCATGCAGCACCTGGGCCAGCTCTTCGATGAGCTTGAAGCCCTGTTGGGCCTTCCAAATCTCAGCTTGTTTTTCATCCAGGTCGGGCGGTGGGGTGAGGTTTGGGTTGTTCGACGTGCCGCGACCGCCAGACACAATCACGGAAGCATCCGTCAGGCTGACCCCAGCTTCGCCAGGAGTGAAGGCCTCAACCTTGCTGGGTATATCCGCCTCTGCCAGCACGGGATTGACCTTAGTGAGCTTGCCCGTGCGGGAAGCATCGGCAGGTAATTTGGAAAAGGCGCGCGCTCGTAATGTGACCAGCTGCGGGTGGGTTAGGCAATTGACCTTACATAAAAGCTTACCGGCATAAATGGGGCGGGTAGCCAGCAAGGAGCCATCTTTTACTTCCATGGCGGTCACGTCGGGTAAGACGCCGGTGTTCAGGTCGATGGCTACCATGGCTGCCAGCTCGCGGCCGCGTGTGGAGGTGGTGAAGAGGATAACCTCGGGAGATGCATCGCGGGCCAGGTGGGACAATAACGCTGCGTAAGGTTCGGCGCGGTAATATTCCAGGGAAGGATCATCGGAGAGCAGGACTTCATCTGCCCCGTAGTGAAACGCCTGGGTGGCGATACTCTCGACATCCCGGCCAAAGACGATAGCAGTCACTTCTCCGCCAGGCTGCTCTGCCAGCATTTTACCGGCGCCTATGCCCTCCCAGGAGGCGGGAGTTGCCTGTCCCTTGAATTGATCGATGAATACCCAGATCTTGTTCATAGGATTTTCTCCGCCATGATTTTGTCCGCCAGGGTTTCGGCGATCTCTTGAGGAGTGGCACCGGTGATCATTTCAGTAGTAATCTCACGTTGGGGTGGATTCATGATCTCAGGCCAGCTGACGGTGGGTTTGAGTTCACCCAATGCCAGGTCAGCCAGCGACCAGACGGGGATTTCAGCGCGTGAGGCTTTGCGGATGCCCATAAAGGAAGGATAGCGCGGCTCGCCGAAATCTTTAACGATGCTGAGCACAGCCGGCAACCTGGCACTGACGGTGAACCTGCCTTCTTCAGCGCTGCGCTCAACTTTAATGGTGCGGGCGGCTGTGTCGATGTTGGAAATTACCACCACCAGGGTTAGTGCTGGCCAGCCGAGCAGATGGGCGGTCTGAGCTGCGGTGAGGCCGGTATCGGTATCGATCGCCTGGCGCCCGAGAAAAGCCAGATCCACGTCCCCGAGCTTTTTAATGCCACCGGCAAGCACCCGCGAGGTGACCTGGCTGTCCATATGAGCCAATGCTTCGTCTGAGATCAAGATGGCATCCGAACACCCCATAGCCAATGCATGCTTTAAGGCTTCCTTGGAGCTTTCACCACCGATGCTGATGGCGGTGACACTGCCATTATTAGCCTCGGCTTGCTGAAGGGCAGCTTCAACGGCGTATTCATCCCATGGGTTAATGATTAGTGGGGAATCTCCCCAATTAGCCTTGCCATCCACTGCCACGAGCCTGGCAGCCGAATCGGGCACCTGTTTGACACACACTACGATTTTCAAATCTGACCTCCTTTCAATATTTGTATGGTTGGATATTGTAATGTATATGATTGAAAATCTATATAATTCCCAGCTAACCTTGCCTGATGTTTCATTATACAGTGAAAGAAGCCCCATGCATGATCGGTTCAGCACTTAGTGCCAGGCAACTCACCTATATTATAATATGAGCGGATTATCAATGAAACCATGAGAGGAGGTCAGCATGCGAAAGGTAATAAGTTTTATATCGGGGATGATCACGGGGGGATTGGTTGGCGCGGTAGTGGCGATCTTGCTGGCACCCACCTCCGGTGAGGATATCCGGGTGCAGCTCCAGGAGCGTACCAACCGTTTACGAGAGGATATCAAAGCTGTTGCAGAGCAACGCAGGGCAGAGCTCGAACGCGAGCTTGAAATTTTGAGAACCCCACGCCATAAGGAATAAATCAAACGGGCGGAAGCCAACCATTCGTAAAAACCGGTGTCTTCCGCCCGTGTGGAT
>CAYLPS010000053.1:10848-22762 GCA_964385625.1 uncultured Anaerolineaceae bacterium
CAAACGGGCGGAAGCCAACCATTCGTAAAAACCGGTGTCTTCCGCCCGTGTGGATATACCCGGGGCTATTGATTCCATAAATAAAATTGTGACTCAGCTGAATATCATGGACGGCTGACGCTGAAGCGGTAAGGGGCCAGCTGGCGGGTAAAACGTGTCGTGCCTGACACGACCAGCACAACATCATCCGTGCCATTACCAATTGTGAATGGAATATCAACGCTGATATCAGCGCTCAAGGAGATATTTTGAACGCTGGTGACATCACCATTGGAGATCAAAGCCAGCTTGTAGGTTTGGGGGAGGATATTTTCCACGCGTGCGAAGCCACCTGCTGCCCAGCCACCATCATCAGAATCAAAATCGGTATGGTAATTGATCTCGGGGATGGAAATATCATCCAGCAGAAAACCATCACCGATCACATTTGCATCGGTGACATATTCAAAACGCAAAGTGAGCATCTGCCCGGTGAAAGGCGTGAGATCCACTGTTTCGTGAATCCAGGTTGGCGAGGCACCCCCACCGCTTATACCTGTATAACCCCATCCATAGCTGTTTCCATGCGGGTTAGAAGAAGTGCCCGAAGGTGTTTTGAGCACCTGCCAGTGTTCCCCATCGGTTGATGCTTCCAGATAGACATAATCCCAGCCTTTTTCGATGTCGAACCAGGTCCAGTAGGATAAAGTCATTGGTCCAGGATTGGAGGTCAAGTCGAAGGTCCTGGTGAGCATGGTGTCTGATTCGTCGGTTTTGTTCGACCAGAAGTAATAATGCCCGGAATGGGGGTCTTGAGGTAGCAGCGGCGTAAGAATGGAGCCTTCGAAATGGATGACATAGCTGCCAGGGCAATTGAAGCGGACATAATCCACGCCATACTGGTGGACTTGCCTTGTAATGGCTTCCAGCGGACAAGAGTAGATAATCTCGGTGGCCTCGGCAGGAGGGGCACTCTGATAACGTGTGTACGTGTAGCGATGGTCTCCCACCCGTGGGTCCATCAGGTAGTTGGTTACAGCCCAATCCAGGAAGAAGTCATCAGCCGTCACCGGCTCACCGGTGAGTGGGTCAGTCGCATCGACCTGGCGAAGGGTCGAATCCACGCCCATCAAGTCGTTATCCGGATTGGCTGCCAGTAATTTCAGAGCCTGGTCACCAAACCGATCCAGGAAGTAGGCCATGAATAAAAAGCCAGCTCCATAATGTGCGGTGGTGTCTTCCTGGGAATCGTTCGGCCAATCATTGAGCTGCAGATCGGGCTCGCTGGTGTATAGAGCATCGAAGCCACCATAATAATAATGGTTCAATAAAACGGCCAGCTCTGAAAACCCTTCACTGACCCAGCTGGCTTCATTCCGATCCTGGTGCCATTGGATCATATGCTGGAATTCATGCGCCAGAATTCCAAAGGTATAAGTATCATCTAATGGTGAATTGTCGGCATTTACCAGAAACATCTCGTGCCCATTCGAGTAGCGATTCACTTGCACAGGATATTCATCCGCAGAAGAAAAAACGCCGGCATTATCTTCCCCAATGCCTCGCACGTACAAAATATAAATATGAGGGTCACCATCGATACCGGGTGTCCATTCGCTGCCGAAAAATGCGCGGTCGGTGGGGTAAATCTGGTCTTCAAAGGCATTGGCAAGAGCCCGCAAGTGGCGATCCTGGTAGCGGATGCCATCTTCGATCCAGAAATAGGCGTGCGGGGTCACATATTGCAGGGTGGCGTGGATTTGCACGTTTGTTTCATTGTCAGTTCCCACCCAGAATGATTTTCTTGCTCCCACGGGGTAATAAGTCCCGGGTGAGGTGATGGCTGGAACACTATTTTCCAATCCCAGCAAGCGATGTGCCAATTCAAGCGGGTTATTGGTGGGGATGAAGGTGTTCTCCAGCGTTTGCAGGGTGCTTGTCAGCGATACTCCCTGGGTTATGTTATCTTGGTAAACCAGGGTTGGGTCTCCATCCTGGAGGGGTGATGAACCGGAGGGTGGTTTTTCGGTGGCAGATGTGTCTTGCGGTGTCGGACGTGATACAAACGGGGTGGAAGTTGCAGAACTACCAGGGATGGATGTGGCGGATGATCTCACAAAAGGTGAAATGGATAGGTAGCCGGTAATGCCGATCAAGGCGAAGATCATGCAAGAGATACCAGCGCACAACAACATAATCGCACCGATAATACAGGCAACCAGGCCATTTTTAGACGTGTTGGGTCTCATGGAAATTTTAGGAGGTAATGTGGATTATAACCAGATAAATTGCTTATCACAAGGCACCGTTTGGTAACATTATCAGTTGAATTGACCGGGGCACGACCGGGTGGCAGAGAGAATCCCGCAGATAAAAAAGAGCGGGAGCCGATTAAGGCAACCCGCTCGATTGGATGCCGGTTGTTCCTTCGCATCAGGGGTTGAAAATTAACTGAAATGGCTGGGTGTATACCACCAGCACGTCATTCCCTAGTGATTGTGTTACCGCCACCCGCCACCAATAGGTCCCCTGGGCGACGTGGCTGCCATTATCCAGGGTGCCATTCCACATCAGATTAAGTTTGTCAGATGACTGCTGGGTGGAAGTCCAGATGGGTGTGTCACTATTAACGGGACCTAATTCGACATGATAAGTGCCTGTTTGATCGTAAGAAGACCAGCTGAATTGAAGGGGGTTGACCCCACTGATGGCGGCAGCCGAAACAGGCGCTTGATCATCCGGGCTCAACAACTCGAACAGGTCGCCGGACACATTGATACTGATCTCCATGTCGGGAAGCTCAATAATATCTCCACCGTCCGTTAAAGTCCCTTCAAGCCGGGCTAGTGAGGCGACTTCTGAAGCGGGTGTCAACCGAGGGTTATCAGCCTGATAGAAGGTCAGCGTATAATCCGTGCCTGGCGCAAAGGTAATGAACCAGTAATCACCAGAAGGGTTGGTGGACGCCTGGCGGGGTGCGGTATCGTCGGCAAATTCTACGATCACTCCAGGCATCGGGGTACCATTTTGGAGTATGCGCCCGGTGACGCCGTATTCACCCTGAGACAGGGTAGCGGTGGCTGAGGCAGTGGCGGTAGGCGAGCCGTTTATGGCAGGCTGGGAGGCCGAGGGAGGTGGCGTGGGAATTGTCTGGGTGGTACTCGGAGTGACATCTGCCCTTGAGGTGGGAGAACCCGTGAGCACGGGTTGGGGGGAGAATTGTGCAGGTGTATATGGGCTGGGTGTACGGAAGGCTGCCTGCGGCGTGTAGGAGGTGCGCCGGGTGGGGGTTAGTGTGGTTAGCAAACTGGTGCTGGTGAAGGTGGGTGGTGGTGAAGTTGGACTGCTGGTAGCAGGCGGCGGGGCAAAGGGTATGGCAGCTGTTGGGTCTTGCAGTAGGTAAAAGGAAAATGCTGCCAGAAGCAGCAATAAGGCAGCCAGGGCAATCAGCAGCAAATGGTTGGGGGTCAGGTTTTTAATCACAGATTTTCAACAATTCCAGGCATTATTCCCGGCGAGGGCCGGCAAATTTGTTGGTCCGGAAAGTATTGGCCAGGAGGGCGACGGTGAGCTTAACACCCATCAGGAAATAATAAAACCAGTTGAATAAGAAGAAGTAATCACCAGCCAGGTTCTTGCGGTAATATAGATAATAAGAGCGGTGCCATTCATAAATGGAGCGGTAAGGCTGCACGCGTGAGCCTCCCTGGCCTCCGAAGTGAAAAATTTGGGCGGCGGGCATGTATACCACCTTCCAACCGGCTTTTTTTGCCTGGAAGCAGAAATCAGCATCCTCCTGGTAAGCGAAGAAGCGCTCATCGAAGTAGCCGACTTGCTTAATGACCTCCCGCCGAATAAGCATGCACGAGCCTGAAATGCCGTCAACCTCTTGCACCTGGTCCTCGTCCAGGTAATTCAACAGGTAGCCGCCGAATAATTTGCTGTGCGGGAATAGTGTGGAGAGCCCCGTGAAATAACTGAAAGCAGCCCACGGGCGGGATACGCCCCGTTTGCAAGCTTTTTGGAGCGAGCCATCGCGGTTCAACACCTTGGGCCCACAGATACCGACCTCGGGATGCTCTGCCATGTATTGCACCAGCTTGTTTAGTGCACCCGGCAGGATGATGGTATCGGGGTTCAGCACGAGCAAATATCGACCCTGGCTGGCACGCAGCGCCTGGTTGCTGGGCCTGGCAAAACCTTCGTTCCGGCTGTTCTGGATGAGCCTGGCAACAGGGAACTCAGCTTGCAGCATCTGGATGGTATCATCGGTTGAGCCATTGTCAACGATGATCAGCTCGATATCCAGCCTGCCAGGCCCGCCGTGCTGCTCTTTATCTGCCAACCCAGGGCTACCCTGGCCGGTCCCGTCCCAATTCAAATACAAAGCCTGCCCGCGAATGGAATTCAGGCAATCTCGCAGATAAGCGGATGCGTTCAGGCTGGTAATACAGATGGACAGGTCAACCATGATGTAAGCCGGATCACAGGAGATGTGTGGTTAAGAAAAGTAGCAGCGCTATTTGATAAGGCTGGCTCTGTCGCCCGGTCAGCTATCTGAATCCAGGAGCGCCCTGACAATACGAGGCGCAGCTTTGCCATCGCCATAGGGATTGATCGCCTGGGCCATGGCAGCATATGCATCAGGATCTTCCAGCAAATTGCAAGCCTCGCTGACGATGACATCGTGATCGGTTCCAACCAGCCGGACGGTACCCGCCTGGACGCCTTCAGGGCGCTCGGTGACCTGGCGCATGACCAGCACCGGCACACCGAAGGCAGGCGCCTCCTCCTGCAAACCTCCCGAGTCGGTGAGCACCAGGCTGGCATGCCGCATCAGATGCACCATGGGGAGGTAATCCAATGGGTCCAACAAGCTGATGTTGGGGATGCCGTTCAGGAGGCGATGCACCGGTTGCTGCACATTGGGATTGAGATGGACCGGATAAACGATGCGGACCTGATTGGCATAGGTTTGAGCGATGGTTTTCAGCGCACGGCAAATTTGTTCCAATGGCTGTCCGAAGTTTTCACGCCGGTGAGCAGTGACCAGGATCAGGCGCGGCGAGCCATGGGTAGGTGGGTGGTTGGAACCATAGGGTTGATAGGGTAAATCGATGTATTTGAAAAGGTCCAGCACTTCAACGGTGGGGAGCATCTTCACCACTGACTGCAGGGCATCAATGACCGGGTTTCCGGTGACCACGATGTTGCGGGAGGGAATATTTTCACGCAACAAATTCTGGCGGGCCCACTCGGTGGGGGCAAAATGCAGGTCGGCAACCACGCTTGCCAGGCGGCGGTTGATCTCCTCCGGGAAAGGCTGCCATTTATCCTCGGTACGCAGGCCGGCTTCTACGTGACCCACTCGGATATGGCGGTAATATGCCGCAAGTGACGAGGCCATGACCGTGGTGGTGTCTCCCTGGACCAGGATCCAATCAGGCCTGACCCGAGCCAGCACGGGGTCGAGGTGGGTGAAAATCTCGGCCGTCAGGGCAGCCAGACTCTGGTCGGGTTGCATCAAGTTGAGGTCCACATCAGGCAGAATGTTGAACAAACCCAACACCTGGTCGAGCATCTGGCGATGCTGGGCGGTGACACACACCAGTGACTCAACCTGGGGTGTGGCAGCTAATGCCCGCACCACGGGAGCCATTTTCACTGCCTCAGGTCGTGTGCCGAAGATGGATAGAACGCGCAGGCTCACGAAGCCTCCATGGCAAGTTTGAGAGCAACCTGCCAGTCGGGCAAACGGAGGTGAAAGGTCTGGTAGAAGCGATCACAATTCAAAGCAGAAAAGAGCGGCCGGCGGGCAGGGGTGGGGAAGGCGGCGCTCAGTGCGGGGAGCAGCTCGCGAACACGCTGCTCATCACGACGCGGGTCAAGCTGCAACACCTGCTGGGCCCACTCGAAGCGGCTGCAATAACCCGCACCAGCCAGGTGATATAAACCCCGGTGGGCTGAAAAATAACCCGCCGGATCATCCCTGGCCAGGGTCACCAGCTGACCGGTGACTTCGGCAAGCATGCGTGCCCAGGTGGGCCCGGAGATTTGGTCGGTGACCAATTTCAAGGTGGGCTGCGTGTGGGCCCACCCCAGCACTTTAGTGACGAAGCTCTCCCGGCGCAGGCTGTAGACCCAGCTGGTACGCAGGATGAGATAAGAACCGCCTATTTGCTCAACGGCTCTTTCACCATCCAACTTGGTCTGGCTATACACTCCGAGGGGATGGACGGGATCGTTTTCGACATAAGGCAAGCCTTTCTGCCCGTCAAAAACGTAATCGGTTGAATAATGGATCAAGGCAGCACCCGACTGCCTGGCTTTTTCGGCCAGGATGCCGGGGGCGAGGGCATTGACTGCCCGTGCCAGCTCAGGCTCGGCTTCAGCACGGTCAACGGCAGTATAGGCAGCCGCATTGACCACCAGCTGGGGGTTGCAATCCTGGAAAGCACGCTCGATGCTACCCACATCTGCAAGGTTGATAGTGGGATAATCACACGCCAGCAGCTCACCCAGGGGCGCCAGGCTGCGTTCTAGCTCCCATCCAAGTTGGCCGGTATTACCGATCAATAAAATGCGCATCTTTGTTATGAATATCGCCCAGAATGATACTTTCCAATCTAAGGTAGGTGAGTAAAACGATTAGAGCTCTTGATTGATCAGCAACTCTTCGTCCAGCAGGCGTAGCAGGTATTGACCATACTGGTTGCTATCCATGGTGTGAGCCTGGCAGCGTAACTGCTCAGCGTCGATGAAGCCCAGACGGTAGGCGATTTCCTCGGGGCACGAGATCATCATGCCCTGCCTGTCCTGGACGGTTTGCACGAAATTACTGGCCTGCAACAGGGCTTCGTGCGTGCCGGCGTCCAGCCAGGCTACGCCACGTCCGAGCAACTCTACGCGCAACTGCCCTTTAGCGAGGTAGATGTTGTTTAGATCGGTAATCTCAATCTCACCACGTGCTGATGGGTTGAGGCTGGCTGCAAGCTGTGAGACCTGGCTGTCGTAAAAGTACATGCCGGGAACTGCGTAGTGCGAGCGAGGCAAGGACGGTTTTTCCTCGATGCTGAGGGCCAGCCCATGTGAATCAAACTCGACCACACCATAGCGTTCAGGGTCACGCACCGGGTAGGCAAAGATCAGCGCCCCTTCAGTCAGCTTGGCGGAGCTGCGCAGCTGCGCAGGCAGGCCATGTCCGAAGAAAATGTTATCTCCCAGGATCAGGCACACTGGCTCACCGGCAATGAACTCACGCCCAACCAGGAAAGCGTCGGCCAGGCCGCGCGGTTCAAGCTGCTCAGCGTAGGAGAATTTCAATCCCAGCTGTGAGCCATCCTTAAGCAAGCTGCGAAATGCGGGCAACGCTTCGGGTGAACTGATCACCAGGATATCGCGGATCCCCGCCAGCATTAACATCGAGAGGGGATAATACACCATCGGCTTGTCGTATACCGGCAGGAGCTGCTTGCTGAGGCCGATGGTCAGCGGATAGAGGCGGGTGCCTTTTCCACCCGAGAGGATAATACCCTTCATGGATGCCTCCTCATTAATCTCATTGTCGCTTATCGTAATTGCGTTCGAGCCACTGCTGATAATCCTGCTGCTGGCGAATGGCAGATACCCAGCCGGGATGGGACATATACCACTGGATGGTGCGGAGTAAGCCACTCCCCAGGTTTTCCTTGGGCTGCCAGCCCAACTGAGTCTTGATTTTCGTGATATCCAGGGCATAACGGCGATCGTGACCCGGCCGGTCGGGAACGAAACGCATGAGCGAGGAATGTGGAATGCAGGGCGAATCAGGCAGGAGCTCATCGAGTGCGGCGCACAGGTGATGGACAACTTCGAGATTGGTGGGCTGCGAGCCTGCTCCAATGTTATAAGTCTCGCCGGGTTGGCCCTTACGCAATACCATCCATATGGCTTCGCAATGGTCTTCCACATACAGCCAATCGCGGATTTGTGCACCATCACCATAAATCGGGAGCGGCCTGCCATCCAATGCGTTCAAAATCATCAGCGGGATCAACTTTTCAGGGAACTGAAAGGGCCCATAATTGTTAGTGCAGTGCGTGATGGAGTATGGCAAATCGTAGGTGTGACCGAACGATCGAACGTAGTGATCGGCAGCTGCCTTGGATGCAGAATAGGGCGAGCTGGGGAAGTAAGGGGTGCCCTCCGTCCAGGCGGGCTCGTTGGGTGACAGTGTGCCGAAAACTTCATCGGTAGAGATGTGATGGAAGCGAAGCTGCTCTTTGGGTAAAGATTTTTCTTGCAGCCAATATTGGCGGGCGGCCTCCAATAAGGTGAAGGTGCCTACAACATTGGTGCGCAGAAAGTGCTCGGGATAGAGAATCGAGCGATCGACGTGCGTTTCAGCGGCGAAATTTACCACGGTATCGACCTGGTAAAAGTGTAACAAATGGTCAATCAATGGACCGTCGCAGATATCGCCTCTTACGAAGGTGTGACGCTCAGCGAAAGGTAAATCTTTAATGTTTTCCTGGCTGCCGGCATAAGAAAGCAGGTCCAGGTTGATGATATGAACTTCAGGCTCTGATTGCAGCAAATAGCGTACGAAGTTTGAGCCAATGAACCCTGCACCACCGGTGATGAGGACGTTTTTCATCTTATCTCTCGCTCGTAAACTTCAGCTTCGGCAAGCGGCTTGCCCTGGATATCCTTGGAGGATAAGATGGGCTGCTCACCTGCAGGGATGGGCCAGCTGATGTTAAGGTTGGGATCATTCCAGAGGAGCGTGCGCTCCCACTCAGGTGCATAATAGTCGGTTGCCTTGTAGACCACCTCCGCCCAATCGCTGATCACATAAAACCCGTGGGCAAAACCAGGCGGGATCCAAAGCTGTGATTTATTGCTGGCGGATAGCTCAATGCCCACCCATTTCCCGAAGGTGGCTGACCAGCGCCGTAAATCCACGGCCACATCGAAAATTTCTCCAGCAATGACGCGCATAATTTTGCCTTGTGCCTGGCGCAACTGGTAATGCAGCCCTCGCAGGGTGCCGTGCTGCGAGCCTGAGTGATTATCCTGCACGTAAATAAAAGGCAAACCGGCAGCACCAAATCGCTGTGCCTGGTAGGTTTCCATGAAAAAGCCGCGTTCGTCACCGAATACATGGGGTGTTATGAGGATGATATCCGGGATGGTAGTGGGTTCAAAGCGCATAAACATTAGCCTCCAAATGGGGTTCATCCAATTGTAATATTAAATCGTGGCGAATATCAATTTGCCTCACCGGTTGAACGCCTGGCGAATTTTGAGTCGCCAGCTTAGCGGCAGCCAGGCATAGAGCAATCTTCGTGCGACCCAGCGCAGGGCCAGCCAGGATATCCTTCCCCCACGTTCCCGCCGGTATACGCGCAGCATCTCGGGGTAGCAACGATCATCGATTATCACCGATTTGCCTCCTCTATGCAGGCGGAAATTTGCCCACAGGCGGGGCGTGTAAATCAGCGGCGCCAGTTTAGCCAGGCGCACCCAGAGGTCATAATCCATGGCAAATTGAAGGCTGGGATCGAGCGGCCCAACTATCCTATAGTAGCGTGCCCAGAAGAAGCTGGCCTGTTGTGGAATATGGACGGAACCCCGTAAAAGTTTAGGTAGATCCGTCTGGCGGGAGGGGAACCGGCCGATGATCTTACCCTGCTCGTCGACGAGGTTGGCGTCACCGTATACCAGGGCTGCCTGGGGATGGGATTGCATGAAAGGCACGGCCTGGTTGATGGCAGCCGGAAGGTAGCAGTCGTCAGAATTAAGCCAGGCGAATATCTCACCGCTGGCGTGGGCGAAGCCTTTGTTGAGGGCGTCTGACTGGCCCTGGTCCGGCTCTGAAACCCACCAGGCAAGCCTGCCGGCATAGCGCTTGATAATGTCTACAGAACCGTCAGTGGAGCCGCCATCCACAATAATATATTCCAGGTTCGAATAATCTTGTGATAAGACAGATTGGATGGTTTCTTCCAGGAAGCGCCCCTGGTTATAAGATGGGGTAACGACTGAAACCAGAGGGTGCAACATTCTTATCGAGTGATCCTCATAAGTCCCAAATGTCACGCATCCAGCAGATGAACGCCACGCTCATCGAGGAAGAGGCGCTGTCCATGATGCTGCAAACGCCGGCGGGTGTTACGATAAGCCATGAAGAGCCTTTCGAAACCAAGTGTATAACCAGTGGCTTGAACTACCTTATACCAGACCCGCAATACCGCCAGGGGAGATAAACGCCAGGCGCGCTGGAAGTGGGACAGCGCCTGCCTGGCGTCACCTGCGTCGATCAAGCGTTTGCCAGCGAACACGTGCAAGCCGGCGTACAGGTTGCTACGCTGGCGGTTGATGATTGTTTTAAATGAAGCATCTGTTTCGAGCGATTGGATAAACCTGAATGCTTCCTTCACAAAACTGGCAGATTGGGCGATTGTCTTGGCGCTTGAGTGAGTGCGCTCAACAGCCCAAAACTCGTTCACATGGAGAATCGGGTAATGAGCAGCGATGCGCACCCATAGCATGTGGTCGAGGACCATATGATAGTCGGCAGACAGGGGACCGGCATGTTGCAGTGCTTCCATGCGCATGAAAACAGTGGGCTGCAGGAGGACGTTGAAAGCAAGCAGGTCATCAACGGTGTATTGCGGGTAGGTATGCCAATCCAGGACTTGCAGGTCAGCATCGACCATGACGCCATCTGCATACACCATGCCGACTTCCGGATGAGCCTGCAAAGCCTCGACTGCATGTCTTACGACACCGGATTGGAAATACAGGTCATCCGAGTTGAGCCAGGCGATGATTTGCCCGCCAGCATGAGAAAAGCCCTTGTTGATGGCTTCGGCCTGCCCATGATCGGGTTCGGAAACCCACCAGGCTAGCCGATTGGCATACTGCTGGATGACCTGTACTGAATTATCAGTCGAACCGCCATCCACAATCACATATTCCAGGTTGGAATAATCTTGTGATAAGACGGATTGGATAGTTTCAGGTAGGAACCGATCTTGATTGTATGAAGGAGTGATGATCGAGACGAGAGGGTCCATTAAGAATCATATCAGGGTGTGGCAGAGGATGATCTTAGATCAAACAAGATGTAACCATCCCCTTCGGTATATCTATAATGATCGTACAGATAAGCCTTTAGATCTGCCTGTCTTTCCAATTCATAATAGGCAGTCACCAGAAAATAATCCATGCCTTTAGTTTGGTCAAGGAAATTTTTTTCAAAAACTGGCTCAAAGTTACCGCCTCGGGCGGCTACCAGTTGTAAATCAGATGTGGTAGGCCATAACTTCACCGTACGCCATCCAAAATATTCCACATAAGTACCATAATCATCTGTCAATGCAATCATTTCGCCATCTTTTGGTATCGCCATTCCAAGCCTGGTCCAGGCAGCAAAGTTAACCCGTGAATCTTCATTGACCAAATCCATTCGAACATTCCAGGCCGGCACTGCCAGTGCAAGTAATGCCACCCCGACAAACAAGACCCTCCATAGAGCTGTTTGCTGGGTGAGGCGACTAAAAAACACAGCTGCGATCGGCGCAATCGACAATCCGATCAATGGTACCAGGATCAGGCTGTAATAATCGTGGGTATGTATTTGCCAGGGTTCAAACAGACCGAATAGCAAGTAGCCACCCCACCAGCTCAGTAATAGGGCCCGGGCTTTCGGACGGGCAATGATGATGCCAGCCAGAGCGATAATTATTATCAAAACTCCGAACAATGTGTTCAGTAGCTCCAACCAGCGTATGTAAAAAGAGGGTTGGGTGAGTAACCCAATGAAAGATGCACTCCAAAATGATAAATATCCCAGTGAATTAGGCCGCAGAACCAGATATATCACCCCAGGGATTAGTATCATAATACCTGCCATCAGCCATACCTGATAGTTGCGGATGGCTTGCCTCAG
>CAYLPS010000054.1:0-8541 GCA_964385625.1 uncultured Anaerolineaceae bacterium
CACCTTTAGAGAAATTTTTTGATCTTTCTGTTGCACTTCAGAGTTGAATCCAGGTATAATATATAAGCTGCATTTTTTGGGAATAAATCAAAAGCTCAATAAATCGTGATGATCTTGGTCAGTTTTTATCAATTGATCATTACTTTGTGCATATCCGAGTATTGAAAGGACCTTTATGCCTGCCTTGACTCAAACATATACCGATTATTTGAATTATGCAAGAAAATATCTCACCGGCGGAGTGTCATCCAGTTTTCGCATCAATCCATTTACTGATATGCCTATGTACTTGAGCAAAGCTGATGGAGCTTTCATCTACGATATTGAGGGTCGGCGCTTTATAGATTTCTTCATGGGGCATGGTGCCTGCACATTGGGTCACAATCGCCCCGAGATCAAGGCCGCGATGCAAAAGGTATTCGACCTTGGCTTCTTTGCGGAGTTTGATCACCCTATAACAGCACAACTGGCAGAGAAAATTGTCGCTCATATCCCGTGTGCTGAAAGTGTACGCTATGTTAACTCTGGTAGTGAAGCGACGCTGCTTTCCTTACGCTTGGCGCGGGGATATACGGGCAGGCAGAAGATTGTGCGCATCGATGGGCATTTCCATGGCGGGCATGATTATGCCCTTTCCAATAATTTGGCAGCCTATGTTGATTTATCAAACCCAGGTGATAGGCTTTCCAATATTACAAATCTGAGCGCCGGCATCCCGAATGCCATTTGCGATACTATCTATCTCATCCCATGGAATAATGCTCGGGTTTTCGAGCAGCTAGCTGCTGAGAAAGGAAATGAAATCGCTGCAATTCTGATGAACCCGATCGACTTCAATAATGGCTGCCTCACCACCACCAAAGAATATCTACAATCTATACGTGATATCTGCGATCGTTATGGGATCGTGTTTATCATCGATGAAATCCTGGCAGGTTTTCGTACTGGTATAACCTGTGCCCAGGGCTATTATGGTGTAACCCCAGATCTCTGCTTGCTGGGAAAAGCATTGACCAATGGTGTTCCCCTGGCAGCCATCGCTGGTAAAACCAAGATCATGCAGAAAATAATGGATAATACGAACCCGGTAGTAGCAGGTGGAACATTTTCAGGTAACTTGATGGGCTGTGCTGCGGGAATCGCAGCAATGGAAATCATGGAGCAGCCTGGCTTCTTCGAGAGCTGGTTGAAACGTGTGGATGGCTTTCTCCAGAATGTTCAAAACGACTTCGACGAGGAGGGGTTCCCAGCTATCATCCAACATCTTGGATGCACCTTTGGGATATATGTTGGTACACGGGATCCTGTGCAAACCTATCACGATATTGCCTATAAGACCAACCCGGCAATGAGAACATTATTCTTCAAGAAGTGCATCGAGAAAGGCTTGTATTTCCATACCGACTTCACTGTATCCGCTATGCATGATGAAGATACCCTTGCGACTGCTAGAAATCTATTACGCCTGGCAGCTCGCGAGACAAAAGCAGATATGAAATAATACCCTATGACATCTGACATGTTGTACGGTGGTATTGAGGGCGGTGGAACAAAATTCATCTGTATTGTGGGTAAAGAGTCAGCAGAGATTATTGATGAGATACGCTTTCCAACCACCACTCCTCAGGAAACCCTTGCTAAGGTTTGTGAGTTTTTTTTGTCTTATGTTAAGGCATCTCGTATCCGGAGCATCGGATTGGGTTCCTTCGGACCGGTTGACCTTGATCCGCTTTCACCCACCTATGGTTATATTACTACCACACCCAAGCCAAACTGGGCAAACACCAACATCTTGGGTATTTTACAAAAGGAGTTAAGTCTGTCAATTGCCATGGATATGGACGTGGCAGCTTCGGCTCTTGGAGAATTTAGATGGGGAGCCACCCAGGGCATCGCTCCATCCCTGTACCTGACGGTAGGTACTGGTATTGGCGGCAGCTATATTCTCAATGGAAAACCGTTACGCGGGCTGGTCAGCCTAGAAATGGGACACGTGCGTATACCCCATAATTATCAGATAGACCCATTTATGGGATCTTGCCCGTACCACGGGGATTGCTTCGAAGGGTTGGCAAATGGTCCAGCCATCCAAAACCGTGTAGGTCTTCCAAGTGAAACGTTATCCGATGATCATCCCTTCTGGGATGTCGAGGCCGGTTATATTGCTTCGGCACTAGCCAATTATATATTTACCCTGCCGCCCAAAAAGATTGTACTGGGTGGAGGCGTGATGCGCCGCCATTTTTTATTTGATAAAATCCGCACTAAGGTGTCTCAATTTCTGAATAATTATCTTAATCATCCCTTGCTTACCCACCATCTCGATGACTACATTGTTCCTCCTGCTCTTGGACACCTATCGGGAGCCCTGGGAGGGATAGCCATGGCTATCGAGCTTCAAAAAGGACCATCATTTACCAATCCATAAAGGAGGTGCACGTATCACCAAACCTACATCTATCCAGCTGTCAAAAATAATGCTTTTTAAAAAAAAGTAGAGGAGAATCTATGAATCAAAAATATAATCGCATGTCACGTCGTGGCTTCTTGAAGATAGCCGGCTTGGGTGCCGCTAGCCTGGCTATTGGCAACACTCTGGCAGGCTGCGCACCAAAGGCCACCGGCCCCATCACCCTGAATGTGCTTGTTCCCGCCGCTCCCGATCCCGCCCCCCCAGGCGTGGCACAATTCAGCCTCGATGCATTCGCCAAATGGCAAGCAGACAATAATGTAAAAGTCGTTTATGAGGCCCCACCCTGGCCTCAGCTGCACGATAAGATGGCAGCAAATTTTGCTTCTGGTAAATATGTTCATGATATAGTTTATAACTGTGGGTGGGTGCCTGAATTTGCTGCTTACCTGACCGACTTCGTCGATCAATTACCAGCTGACCTGATCGCAGATCTTCCCAAGTCTTCCTTCGGTACTGTTACCTGGAATGGAAAGAAAATGGGAGTAGTATTCACCCTCTCATTGCTCACCCTGTTCTATAATACTGAGCTACTTCAGGCCGTTGGGATATCTGCACCACCCAAAAATTGGGATGAACTGAAGAATATAGCCAAAGAACTAACCGGTGGGAACAGGTATGGCTGGGTCTTGAACTATGGGGCACCGGAAGGTATTGGTGGAGTTGCTTCTTACTGGATGTGCTTCTTGCAACAGGCAGGAGGCAAGGTCTATGATGACAAGGGACAACCCGCATTTAATAATGATGTGGGCATTGCTGCCCTGCAGACCATGGTAGACCTTATGCCCTATACAGATCCAGGTTCTATCAGTTATGTGGGTATCAACGACGCCACCAACGTTTTCACCGCTGGCAATGCTGCTATGATGATGAACTGGCCCTTCATGTGGAAACCTGCTAATGATCCGGCAACCTCCAAGGTGGTGGGTAAAATTGGCACCGCCATTCTGCCTGCAGGTCCCGTTACTTCTGCCTCTATCGACGGCACAGATGCCTACACCATCCCCAAGACATCCCCCAACCCGGATATGGCGCGTAAATTAATCGAATTCTACCTCGACAAGGAAGTTCAGAAACGTCAGGTAATCGATACAGGTTGGCTACCTATCCGCCTCTCCGTATTGAACGACCCAGAAGTGCAAGCAGCTGCATCGAATGCCGCCGTTGTGCTGGAGCAGGCCAAATATCCATATGACAGTTTTGTGACCCCTGATTACAATGAGGTAACGACCACCATTGGTGTGGAAATTCAGAAAGCGCTATCAGGCACACAGAGTGCTGCAGATGCCCTTAAAAATGCCTCAGACCAGGTGACACAAATTATAAAGAAACGACAGTAATCCCTGCAATCTACCATATAGACACGGAGATCCCCTGGCAAGGAGGTCTCCGTGTCAGCGGTACGATCATTTCATAGAGCCTGAGATCAGCGATGCATTCTAGCACTGACTATAATCGCAGGAGGTTTCACATGGGCTTGTGGTTTACAGCCCCTGCCCTGCTCATCCTCCTGACGGTGTTGGCTTATCCGATTGTTGCTTCTTTCGTCCTGTCATTCCAGCGCATACGCTTTGCAGGTGAGGGGCTCAGCCATCAGTTCAATGGGCTAAATAACTACGCCGAGCTACTAAGCAACCAGCTCTTCCGCCAAGCATTATTTCGCTCAATCTATTTCACCCTGGTGGAAGTGGCTGCTGTCATTGTCCTGGCACTATTGGTCGCCCTCATGCTCAACCACCCTCTTGGACGCAATGCTTTCTACCGGGTAGTGCTGCTGGTCCCTTGGGCGCTCGCACCAGTTGCCAACGCGGTGCTATGGAAATGGATCTTTAATACCAATTATGGTGTGCTCAACGCAATTCTTATGGGCATACACATAATTGACAAACCAATCGTATGGCTCGGCTCCCCATGGTTAGCGTTAAACATGATCCTGATGGCCGATATCTGGAAAGCTGTCCCGTTCATCGCCTTACTACTCCTTGCAGGTCTGCAGAATATTCCAATTCATTTATACAAAGCTGCCCGGCTGGACGGTGCCAATACCTGGCAGCAGTTCGTCCATATCACCGTGCCTGGCCTAAAGGCTTCAATCGTCATCTCTATCGTATTACAAAGTATCTGGGCGCTGAAGGTATTCGACTTAATTTATGTGCTCACTCACGGTAGCCCAGCCGATAGCACAGTATTACTCAATTATCTTTCGTGGCGTGAGACTTTCAGCAATCTAGATATTGGCTACGGAGCTGCCATTGCAAACGTTCTATTTATAATCATGTTCATCCTAGCCCTCATCTATATCCGGGCCTTGCGCCCCCGCCAGATCAAGGAAAAATGATGTGATTCCATACGGTCGTTCCTTGAAGCGCTTCTTAATTCGTTTGGGATTAGCTACCTTCGCCTTGCTTGCTCTCAGCCCTGTGTTGTGGGGTGTAGTCACCAGCTTATACCCGCTTTCTTCGCTCACCTCTCGACCACCAGATCTCAATCCCGCCAACCTGACTATCGAGAATTACATACTCGTATTTGACACAAGCCGCGGTCTATTTTCCGGATTGGTTAACTCCTTCATCATTGCTTTTTTCACCAGTGCTGTGGGGTTGGTGGTCGGTTCCGCAGCAGCCTATGCCCTGGCCCGTTTAAATATACCAGGTAGGAATCAGATCTTGCTGATGATCCTTGCCACCCAGATGTTTCCAGGGATCGTTATCGCCATACCGCTTTTCCTGGTGATGAGCCGTCTTGACCTTGTAGATACCCACTTCGGTCTGATCATGGTGTATCTTTCTTTTATACTACCAATCGTCATTTGGATATTGAAAGGCTTTTTCGAGAGCGTGCCCATGGAGCTAGAGCGCGCGGCAGCTGTGGATGGTGCTACACCACTCCAGACTTTTCAATTCGTCGTCTTGCCCATCTCGTTACCACCATTATTCGCCACCGGAGTATTTGCATTTATTGAATCATGGAACGAGTTTTTCTTCGCCATCATCCTGACGAGAATCAACGTCAAAACTGCTCCAATCGCCATTGCGGAATTTTCAGGGCAGTACACCACCCTATACGGCCAGATGTTGGCATCAGCCGTACTCGCTAGTATCCCGGTGGTGGTACTGGCGATCATCTTCCGCCGGTTTATCTTGGAAGGATTCGTAGAAGGAGCAATTAAAGCATAATGGCTACCCTGGAACTGGTCCATGTAGTTAAAAAATTTGGAGATTTCACCGCCATCAATGATGTCAGCTTGCAAGTGGATGAAGGCCAGTTTGTTACCCTGCTTGGGCCTTCAGGCTGTGGGAAATCGACCCTGCTTAACATGATATCGGGCTTGGAGGACGTCACCGCGGGCGAAATCCTCATGAACGGTAAAGTAGTAAATCAGCTCGGTCCCTATGAGCGAGATGTCGCCATGGTTTTCCAAAACTACGCATTGTATCCACACATGAGCGTGGCTGAGAATATCGGTTTTTCCATGAAGCTTCGCAAGCGCCCCAAGAAAGAGATCAAGGAAAGGGTGCAGAGTGTAGCCAATATGCTCGAGCTTGAGCACCTGCTACACCGCCTGCCGCGGGAGCTATCGGGGGGGCAGCAGCAGCGGGTGGCGATTGGACGGGCAGTGATCCGCGAGCCATCCATCTTCCTATTTGACGAACCATTTTCGAACTTAGATGCTGCCTTACGTATCAAAACTAGAGGTGAAATCAAAGAGCTGCACCAGCGCTTGGGTGTGACCTCGATCTTCGTGACCCATGATCAGGAGGAAGCCTTATCATTATCTGATGACATCGCCGTCTTGAGTGCTGGTAAGCTGGAGCAACATGGCACCCCTGAGGAGATCTATTCTCGCCCCGCCAGTAAATACGTAGCCCGATTTATCGGCAGTCCACAGATGGATATCTTCGCAGGCAATTTTGTGATGAAAGATAACAGCTTATGGTACCAGATTGGAGAGGCTAACATGCCCCTGCCAATCGATTTTATTGCTCCACCCCAGCAAGTGGACATGGGCATACGTCCGGAATATGTCCTGCTCGGAACAAAGGGCTTTCCAGCTTCAGTACGCCTGGTTCAGCCTGTCGGTCCTTTCACATATGTCACAGTGGATTGGCAGGGTGGAAGCGTAACTGCAAGAGTAAATGGAGTCTCCCATTTGAAAGTAAAGGAAGCACTCCACGTGGAATTTAACCCGGAAGGCCTGATCTTCTTCGACCGAGCATCGGAAAAAAGACTTGACATTTAAGGATCTATCTAAGATATTTTTCCAGCACCACCCCAATTGCTCTAATCCCCAATTATTTTACCCACTTAGGCATTTGCCCGTGCATTTGCTTAAGTTCTATTTTTGTTAATTTCCGGATTTCCGTATCAAATTTATCGGTATCCCGGTTTTCAATAATGGCGAATTTGGCTTCCTCAGTTGCCAGAAGGTTGTGCCATGTGCCTTTCACCACGTTGTATATAGACCCTGGTTTCATTTCAACCACCTGCAATGGTTGATCACCTGCAACGAGGTATAAGGCAGCCTGTCCATTTAATAGAATAAAGACTTCATCAGTTTGTGCATGCCGTTCTATTTCGAGTGCTTTCTCTAGCCTCATAATATCTTCATGGTTGAGCAGCGCTACCATCCAGTCATGACTATAGACCAGTGGCTGGTAGCCCGCGGAGTTATGTTCAAAGACTTCCAGGCCTTCGATCAAGTAAACCTCCTAGCGTTTTACCTCATCTGGTAAATCATACCATTCCAAGTGTCGTCCAATCTTTGCACGTGCCCGCCAACCCAATGATTTGGGTGCTAGCTGCATAGCATCTAAAATCCCCTCCACCCGCTGATTTATAACCTGGACCTCCTTCGATAGAAGAAAATCTCCTAGATGTTCTTTAACCTTGCCAAGATTATCACTTAAAGTAGTATAAAGACCCCAATCGCGAGCGGCTAAACTAGCTATGTAATTTTGATCTATCCTGCTCGAGACCTCCGGACCCAGTTCGTGGTCTAAAAGGATCGCCAGGCAATCTTGCATATCCTTTTCATTCATTTCTACAATTTGCAACTTGGTTACCATGAGGTCAGCCATGGTAACCGTGAGGTATCCCTGCAGAAGGCGGCGGCGCAGATCAATGGAATGGCACATCTGAAAGCGGTCAAGAAAGATATCTATATGGCTGTTGCCTGCTGGAGAGTAGTAGAGCAAGCGTGTCAGACCATGCAAGGCATTGAAGCGTATATCTGGCGAATATCCCAGCCTGGCGAAAAAGGATTTAATTTGCGAGCCGTCGCTAGACAGGCCGACAAGATCGATATCAGCGTAATCGCGCTTAAGCCGAGAATGTGTTTCCGCTGAGGGGCAGGTGAGGCTCACTGCAATTCCGCCCAGGGCGCGCAGGCGAAAACCTGAAGATTCACCGCCAGCAATGATGTTCTCCACCTCTTGTCTCAGGTTTTTTTCGGTCATCGCTTACCCGCTGGTTAACATATAATCACGCACCTTACCTTTATCCAGCCATAACAGGCAGCCTCGCAATATGCCTTCACTGTACTCGGAGCCCGGGTTAACACAAAGCGTTTTCCCGATTTTGATTGCAGCACGCGATTCATGGACGTGTCCGTGCAATCCAAGCAGCGGCTGATACTCTTGGATAGCCTTCGCCACTGCGGTTGAGCCCACCGATGTCATCTCTACTCCGGTAAAGCCGATGACTGGCTTGAGAGTCCTGTCGATTTTCGGTGCAGTGTCCAAACCACTGTCAAAAGGCGGACAGTGAAAGTTGAAGATCGCTTTATGTGGGTCGGATAGCTTTTGGGCCATGTCCTGGATATACGACCCCAGGGTATCTTCATCCATTTCTCGTGGAGAGTTCCAAGGTGTGCGGTTGGAATAACCGCAGGCGATCATCTCGTACTCGCCCTTAATCACAAGAAGTTGCCCCTCAGGATCTTGGACGTAGCGGGTTGTTTTAAAAGCCTCGTCAATTTCCAAAACGTCATCGTTTCCAGGTGTAATAAAACACTCGATCCCCGCATGAGCCAGGCGATCTTCGGCAAGCGCCAGCCATTGCTCTACTGTAGA
>CAYLPS010000054.1:8641-22611 GCA_964385625.1 uncultured Anaerolineaceae bacterium
ACCTCCGCCTTGTAAGCTAATCCGGCGTTGAGAAATTTTCGGAAGCAGGTCTCAGATCCGTGTATGTCGGTGGCGAAAAATAGGTGAAAACCTGACAAAAGTCTCTCCTCTGTTCCGGAGGAGGGGCAGGATGATTCCTGCCCCTCCCTAATAAAAATCTCAGATTATTCTGGAGGTAACTCCTGGTATGCCAATCTAGGATCCAGACCGCGATTCTTGTTGACAGCATAAATAATAGCGTAGAGCGGAAAAGCTAACAAGAAAACGCTCAAGCTAGAGAATAGTGAAATCCATGTCACTGCTCCGCCAATCGCTGGTACAGTGAAACAGATGACTACGACCACGAGTTGGGTGAGCAATGTGAAAATCCCAGACCAGGTTAGCACTGGCAGACCAAGGATCTTTGATTGCACCAGCTTGGGAGCTTTCTCAAAGATATCTTTGCGACGGTAAGGAAAGATGATTGCCGCTATGCATACAACAATGGAGACTAAAGCTCCTATACCGGCCAGGTTGACCAGATAAGACCAGAATGCGGTAGTTAGAGTAATCACCAGCATGATTAATATCAGTACTGCAGTGATGACGGTGGCATTGACTGGCGAGTGCGTGCGATCATTGATTTTTGCGAACCACTCCGGAATCAGGCGGTCGAAGGACCAGGCGAAAAGATTGCGTGTAACAATCAGCATTTGCGGCAGCAGGATCCATAGGCTTGTTGCGACGAAACCCAGGGATATCAATACCCTAAGGAGTGGGTTACCGGTCATGAAAATGACCATGCTGGAGAGGTAATTGCCCAGTGGCAGATGGCTGTCGGCCGGAGCTGTGTTGTTAAAGAATGCTAACGCACTGATAAAATCACGGCCGAAGTAACGAATCACTAAAAATGCTCCACCTATGAAGAACAATGCTCCTATACCAAGGGCGCTCATAATTGATTGCATTGCAGAACGGTTAACGCGCTTGATCTCTCCTGCGAAGTAACCGATCATCTGGAAACCGGAATACATCTGGAATGCATAGATAATGGCGTTAAAGGTATTAATTCCGCCAGTACCGGGTTTGATAGTGAAACCTGCCGATGCCGCAGCACTGATCAGGTTCTTATAAGCACCAGTGCCTTGTAATAACTCGAATCGACCAACAAATGAGGCGTTAGAATTGAAGAGCATCAGCGCCAGCCAGAGCAGTGTCCCAAGCATGCTGAGGCCAAAGAGAACCATCAATACCTTTTTGACAGCCTGTAGACCCCGCGAGAACATCCACACAAGTAGGGCAAGAGCTGGAATGGCGAGGAACAATGTTGAGGCTGGTGTGGCAGTAATCCAGGCGGCTGCCTGATGAAGGCCGAATGCATACAAAGCGGGAGCTAGGAAGATAGAATCAAAATACCAGATATTGACTGCTGCAGCAGCAATCACGCTGAAGGTGAAGAAAAAATTGACCGCAAAGCCGAATAGTGGGCTGATCGAGCGACTGACCCATACGTAATCCCCACCTGAGCGAGGCATGGCTGCTGTGAACAGGGCATTCAATAAACCCAGGAAAAACGCTCCTGGTATGGCGATAATAAATGCAATGGGGATGTTGCCACCCGGGAAAACAAACGGGGCATAGACAAAGGCTTGCACCAGTCCTAGCCCTACGTTTAGGATACCAAAGGCACATAAAAAGGTGTCGAACCAGGACATCTCACGTACCAAACCAGTGGCATCCCGTACAAAGAAACCCTTGCGTACTGCATTGATTGCCATTGCTTCCTCCTTATTTGAAAGTGAACATGATTTGTTTGAGATTACTATGCGCAGTGCATCTGATACGGTGTTTAATTAGTTAATTATGAAGTTGCAGGGCAACCTGCGGGTCGAAACCTGGGCGGGTAAACATACTTTCTGACTCACCTGGCAAAGCTACACTCTCCGCCTGCATCAAGCCTTCGTAGGCACCAAAGCGATTGATGCGAAAGACTTCGGCCATGTGGCCTTCTGGTAAGCCATATTCTTTGGCTGTTGACAGGGCTTCAGACCGGACCAATTTATTGACCAACGGTTTGAAGTCGCCTTGAACTGCCTCATCGATGCGAGGCATGCAGCGCCCCCAAGTGCGTAGTTGAAGTTGCAGCTGGTGCAACGTATTGCGTACCATTTCATCGTGAGCGCATAAAGCATCAATTTTCCGCTGGATCGTATTGGTGATATCCTCCACGTGGTTGACATGGAATGGGGTGCGAGAGAAGTACCATCGCTCACATACTGCGTGCGGTTCCAAGCCTTCCTGGAAATGCTCTGGGTGATGCAAGTGGAAATTCGAAACCCAGTAAGCTTCCTCCACCGCCTGCGCTACTCGTAAATGATCCTGGTTAGGCTCGAAAATGGCATATGGGTCGAAGCACATCACAGCGAAAGGACGGTACTTGCGGTACAGGTAGATAATACGCTCACGGATCTGCGTTAGGGGGGTGTCGGCCAATACATCCGTAACAAAGCCCAGATCAACCGTTTCACTGGCACCTATAATGTGGGCAGCTTGCTGGAATTGGGTGGTATTGACAGATTCGGCCTCTGCCCGTGTGGGTAGCCGCATGCTATCCTTGTCATCATTCGTGATACGTGCGATAACTACCTTCCAGCCCAAGTCTGCAAAGTTAGCCAATGTACCCCCACACATCGCAGCAGCATCGTCAGCATGAGGAATGATTGCCAGGATCAGTCTGTTCATAGTCTTATCCCCAATAATCACAACAATTCTTTTGCATGCTGTTGAATCTTCTGGATGGCAGAAATCACAAGTTGCATATCTTGCTCGCTGCCAAGCAGGACTGGATGTGGCAACCAGACCGTCTCCCAAGCCGCCTTTGTAGAATTCGGAAAACTTGTATGTATAAAGGGGAATTCTTGCTTGGCTAGTTCATTCGAAAGCCGTTTGCGAAATTCTCCACTTTGGAAAACATCCAATTCGTGTAAAGGCGGGTAGCTCGCCTGGGTCTCGATACCCTCAGCCTCCAATGCTTCAATAAAACGCTTGACCGGTAGATTGCTAAATTCTGATTTCTCATAATGGAAGATATATGCGTAGTGGCCGTTACATGTACAGCGCGGATCCTCTTTCTGTGGTGTGATCCCCTTGATCTTAGGCAACTCACGATCAAGGAAGGCAGCATTATGAGCTCGAACTGCGTATAGCTCGTTAGCGCGTTTTAGCTGACAACGCAGGATTGCTCCCTGCCACTCGCTTAGCCGGTAGTTTGAGCCGTAGATAAAGTGAGAATAAAACCACTCTCCTGGCATGCGACCGCAATCATGAACTGAGCGCGCATTGCGCTCCAGCTTGGGATCGTTAGTAATGATCATGCCTCCTTCACCGGCAGTCATCAGCTTGCTGGACTGGAAGCTGAATGTGCCAATATCGCCAATTGCACCAACCTTGTGGCCCTTCCATTCAGAACCATGGGCATGGGCACTGTCTTCCAAAAGGAACAGCTTATGCTTTTGGCAAATCTTCTGCAGTGCATCCAAATCGGCCGGATGCCCGGCCATATGAACAGCAATAATCGCTTTGGTTCGGGAAGTAACCGCCAACTCAGCTGCCTGCGGGTCAATGCAGTAGGTGCCAGGATCAACATCGACCATCACGGGAAGGGCACCTGAAGCCAGCACTGCACTGGCAGTGGCTACAAATGTAAAGTCGGGCACGATTACCTCGTCACCAAGACCGATCTTGAGCGCAGCCAGCGATACCTCGAGGGCAGCAGTGCCATTGGTTACGGCGATGCCATATTTCGCTTGTTGGTAATTGGCAAATTCCTGTTCGAATTGCAAAACTTGTGTACCAGGGGTCCGCCACCACACGCGGCTTTCCAACACATCCATCAATGCCTGACGTTCGCTCTCATCGTACATTGGCCAAGCAGGGAAGGGATCTTTTTTCACCGGTGAACCACCAAGAATAGCAAGTTTTTCCATAGTTCCTCTCTTTGAATTATTTTGAAATTCCTATTTGTCTCTAAAAGCTTTTCTAGGATGAACGCTTATCTTTATTAATTTCGTTGTACTTTCACCCAGCTGCGCTGACGCGAACTCTCTTGGATTGCTTCGCAGAACAGCAACTCTTTGTAGCCATCTGTAAACGTTGGAACCATACCTTTGCTCACACTTTTTCCAGCCTGAATGGCCTTATACACATTCTGAAAAAGCACATAAAAGGTATCTGGATAACCTTCGCTATGTCCACCGGGGAATACCGATGCGAAACGAGCTTCGGGTAACATTAGAGAGGGATCCTTGAGGATGATCTCGTTAGGCTTCTCACGGAAACCACGCCATAGTAGATTTGGATTTTCAGAATCCCAACCAAGTGATGATTTCGAGCCATAGATATTCCACCAAAAATAGTTCTTCCTCCCTGCACTCACCTGCGAAACAGTGAGCGCAGCTCTCGCTCCACCTATGAAACTCATGAGGATAGAAGCATAGTCTTCCGTGCGTATTTCTACAGCTTCCACATCTTCAGCTTTACTCAACTTACTGGCGAAAGTCTCGACTTCTTTTTTAGGACGATAACGAATGGGCAAGAAGGTCTTAAGGTCAGCCAATACTTCCTCAACTTCTAAACCAGTAATCCATGTGATCATATCCATCCAATGCGTACCAATATCAGCTACGGCACGTAAATCGCCACCTGCCTCGGGCTGCAGTCGCCAATTCCAATCACTGGATAGATATAGCCAATCTTGCAAGTATCCTCCCTGTATCAAATAGATTTCGCCGGCTTCGCCTGCATGCACACGGGCATACGCATCCTGGCATAGCGGATAAAAGCGCAAATTGTAATTTACCACACTAACCAGGTTCATCTTCTCGGCCAAGCGAATTAATTCAGCTGCCTGGTTGCTGTTTATAGCTAGGGGTTTTTCACAGATTACATGCTTGCCATGTTCCAGGCTAGCCTTAGCCATTGGATAGTGAAGGTAATTCGGTGTACATATATGAACCACCTGTACACCAGGATCATTTACCAGATCCTCGAAGCTAGGATAAACATGCTCCAAATTGTTATCTTTGGCAAATTTTACGCCCTCTTCTGGGGTCAGACCAACCGCGCCTGCTACCGGCACCCCCAAGCGGCGTAAAGCTTGCAAGTGGGTGCGACCCATAAATCCCATTCCAGCGATTGCAGCAGTTGGTAAGGTCATATGTTTCTTAAAACCTTCTTTCTTTGAAGTTTAATCCCTGAGCAAAGAGTCAATATCTAACTGATCAATTTGTGAAGGTGTTAGGTCATGGGCAAGACCGTGTGGTAAATTATGTCGTTGACAAAATTGAGGCAGGGTGATTAACGCCTTACGAATACTTGTTACTGGAATACGATCTAAAGGAATATGAGCTGCCTGCAAGGCGCGCTCTAATGGCGCTACCTGTTGTTGTTGCAAAGAGCTCATTAGTAGAATTCCTGGACCCAGCAAGTCAGCATGTGGATAGCCGGGGCCAGTCTCATTCTCAACACAGTATGCAAAGTAATGTTCGCTGCCCTCCTCAGGGCGTGCATGACCAACCTGATTACAGAGTTGCACTTCAAGAGCTAGACAATCAAGCAGTTGTTTGAGACCCTCTCGGTCACCTTTCCCAGCTGCATCGGCACAGTCAAGTGCTGAAATTAGCAGGTCTTTAGCGATGCGAGCAATTTCAGGTTGGTAGGTCATCGTTGGAGGGTTCAGTCCTAACTTACCCGCATATTCCCAATCCCAATTGCCAGTGGCGATTGACATCACATCGCATATACCTGCTGCCCGGATAGAAGCCGGTGCTGCAGCCACTACATCCAGATCTATCACCACTGAATCAGGTGTTTTCGTTTCTATATAAACAACATTACCATTTCGCCGGATGCCAGAAGCCCAGGTGAAAAATGCATCTACAGAGAGAGCAGTGGGAATGCACGTTAAAGGAATCCCGGTCTTTGCTGAGAAATACTTAGACGCATCCGCCGGCAACCCTCCCCCAATCGCGTATATTGCTTCACCTAATACAGTGTTTAATAAACCATTCCAGCTATCCTCGGTAGCTGTTTTTACTTCCACCTGCGAAACCATATTCAGACGTAAACGATCTTTTACTAGTCCCCAGGCTGGCCCGCTAAATACTACGGTCACCGCGCGTTTTTCATCAATCTCGCGCAGGGTTATTAACTCCGTCTTGGGTAAATTCCAGATTATCATTATCAATTCCTTCAATGCTCAAGTTTCGATAATATAAGAGATATGCTCATCTATAGGTGGTGTGATGATCGAAAGATAGCCATCGGAATGTGACCATTCCTGAATTTCACCACCGGGTATGGTGAAGACTTTTTTAGGTGGATTTTCAAGCCTAACTTTAAGTTTACAGGACCTCGCAGCTGGAATATCTTCCAACGCAGCAATAGGTTCATCCCAAATGCTGTTTATCAGGTGAACAATCTGGCGGCCATTTGGCTGCGAAAAAGCTGTGAGCTCTAGCGACATTGCTGCATCTTCCAATTCTACGGGTGGGGGTGTTTGTCCCGCCCAGCGTATTGCAGCGGCTATTAAGTCACCATGGGCAGGTATTCGAAATTCCTTGTAAGTGTTGCCGACAGGAAAAGCAAAGTAAACAGTTCGTCCTTTTCCATACTCGTAAGTAGTCACTGCAGCTGGACCAGATTGATTCCCAAGCGGGCCATAATGGACTGTCGAACCACCCAACATGGACGCATCGAGGTGCGCTCCAGCCAGTTCCACCCCTTTCTGTGTCCCCCCATTCGGAATTAGCCTTCCAGCCAAATGCGTTACAGGCAGAACTAATTCATTCTCGAAGCGAATATAAACGTCAAAACCTTGCCAGGGTTGATCCTGGTCTGTGTAGCGAATACCCAACACTTCCGCAAGGGTTTCATCGGCCGTCAGCGCACCATTATCATCGAATAAGCCGCTCTCGTACGACGCCACCAACCCACCGCCACGCCTGACGAAAGCAGCAACTGCCTGTTTAGCTTGACTAGTAAGGTAACGTGCATTAGGTAGTATCAAAACACTATAATCGTCGAGCTTCGACAGCTCTTCTTCGGTAATCACATCGAACAATATATGGTTGCGCAGTAAAGCAGCAGCAAAACCTTTCAAACATCCGATGTGAGGGGGACGAGCCGCGGTGTAATCAAAGCGGTCCATCGAATCGCGTGAAAACAACAAAGCTGCGAATTTTATACTTCGACGGTTAACCAAGTAGGGATCCAATGACTTGATTCGATTCAGTTCACCATATACGGAATTCCAGGCTTGTTGATCCACTCGATCAGGATAGTAACGCGCAAACAACGGTGCGCCTCCATTTGCAATCACTTCGGCTACGGATATATTCAACTCACGGGTAGTCAATCCGTATAGATCAAACGGAGTCTGAGCCATCATGTTTAACGTTAAAATCTGCTTGCCTTTTCCAATTGTCATACCATAGCGTAGTGCCACTCCATACCACCATAGCGGTTCGCGAATCGCACGGCGATATAGTTCAAAATGTAAAATGTCACCCACGGCGGCCGTGCTTGGCATGTCATCACCGTGGGCAGTGGGCACGTGCCATTCCACCATAAAGCGTTGTGCGTATGGGTTGACGAATTCGAAATTTGCAAAACGGATGGGTTTGAGGGAAAGCATCCCCAGTGGGAAAGCCCCTTGGAAAAACACGCAACAATCAGATCGTTTGCCTGTGGAATACAATTCCTGACGCCAAGAAGAAATCGAATGGTAACGCCATTGTATGAATTGGCGGAAAATTGGGTCATCCCAGTTTTCTACAATAGGTAGCTCATTTCCGGTATTTCTAAGAAATTTTGCTTTACAATGACTGCAGGAGCACCACGACTGGAAACTGGGTTCATCAAAATAAAACCCATCCACCTCATAATTCTCGCTGATCTCCCTCACCACAGAGGCAATATACTCGCGGTAAGGACTGTTCGGGCACATAGCCACTGAATTAAGCTCTTCATCCCAGGCATTTAATGAGCCATCTGACTTGCATTGCGCCCAATCGGGGTGGGATTGATATAGCCCGCGACCACCCCAAATGGAAGCGATGTAAGCGATTACCTTCTGTCCATTTTTATGAGCGGCGATAATTGCTTCTTTCAATAGGTCACGTTGGCCAAGCCCAGGATAATGAGGACAGATGTGGCTCTGATAAAATGATGTCCCACCGGGGTAATAACCGGTAGCAAATACACACAGGGTATTGACTGCGCCGCGGTAGGTCTCATCGATGATTGCAGATACATCAATTGTCGCTACATCAGAAGCGGGAAATTCCAGGGTTACTGCTCTTAGAGGCTCTTTCCACCATTCCTTCATGCCGCCTCCTTTTCTGTACCGCACCAATCCATGGCAAAGCGGGCGAAGATCTTCGTGCATGCTACCACTTGTTCGAATTCCACGTACTCGTCAACCGAGTGAATCAGGCCCCCCGCTGGACCAAAAAGCACGGCGGGGGTGCTCCCATGTAAAATAGGTAAGCGTAAGTCACATCCACCGGCACCACCGATGAGCGGTGTATTCCCCGTCACTTCTGCTGCAGTAGCCGCAAGCATGCCAGGCAACTGATGGTCAGGGGCAATTTCAGCAGCTTCAAACCACAGACCGAACCAATCTAACTTAATTGGATGCTCTTTTAACCAGGGATCCTTGGCATTCCATTCCATGAGATATTTTTTGAATCCCTCTTTGACTACCTGGATGTCTTCTCCCGGTAAACATTCGATGGAACCCTCCAAAACCACTTGGGAAGGTACAGTGGATGGCCATTCACCTCCTTGGATCTTACAAATGCCTAAAGGAACCTTGGTGTTATACAGAAAATCATAAAGGGGATGGGAAACGACCGATTCACGCATGATGGAGTAAGCTTCAACAGCCTGGAACAGTTCGAACGCCTTCGTGATTGGATTTACCAAATCGTGTTTGTATTCAATGCCGCCCTCCTGGCCGGAAACTGTGATGCGGAAATATTGCGCTCCCCGATTAGATACCGCGATAGCACCCAGGCTGGAAGGTTCAGCGAAGATCATGCCATCCGCTTTATATCCCCGTAAAATACATGCCAGCGTCCCATTACCCCCTGTCTCTTCGTCCACGACGCTTTCCACAATCAGATCACCTTTCAATCGGATGCCTGCTTTTTGGAGCGCCTGGACCGCAAAGATTGCGCTTGTCAGGCCTCCTTTCATGTCTGCAGATCCACGTCCATAGATTTTACCGTCCACAAAATTGGCACTCCAAGGAGACGATGTCCAATGCTCTTCAGGACCGGTAGGTACCACATCGACATGACCATTAAGGATCAAAGATCGCCCTTCACCTGAACCTCGGTATCTCCCGACGACATTCGGACGGTTATTGTATGGCTTGTCAACGGGCACATAAGCGGGGTGGCGAGCCAGTTCATCATCAGGTGGATCCCACCTATCCATCTCCATTTGTAGTGATTTCATCTTCTCCCATATAATGTCTTGGGCTGGCCCCTCATCGCCCGCCAGTGTAGGAATCTGTACCAGGCGTTGTAATAAACTGAGGATTTCTTCACGCATGTCCTCCACAACTTGATCGATATTTGCTTTTAGGCTCATTTCCAGCTCCTTCTGTGCTAATTTATAAAATAAAGATCATCTTATGCCATTATGCAGCGACATTGTCTATTACCCTTTGACCGCACCTAAAGTAAGTGCTGAAACAAAGTACCTATTGACGAGCAGTGCAAATATGACCACAGGTAGAGTACCAATCGCCGCGGTAGCAAACATAGGGCCCCATTTAATTCCTGCGTGAGTCATAAAAAAAGCAATTGTTGTTGGCATGGTCCGGGCATTGGTAGAGGTTAGAAAAAATGCCAGGGCAAACTCATTCCATGCTCCAATGAATATGAGAATGGAGGACGCTGCCAATCCACCTACCATGAGAGGCAGGGTAACACGGAAGAAAGCCCCAAAGCGCGAAGCACCGTCCACCATGGCAGCTTCTTCCAGGTCTACCGGGATAGACTCTACAAAACCACGCAGCATCCATACTGCATAGGGTACATTCCATAATAAGTAGACTAGAACCAGGAAAAGATACGTATCGTATAAGTTGATCATTCGGGCAATGTTAAACAAAGCGAAGACAACCGAAATACCAGGCACCATTTGCAACAGCAAAAAGCCGTAAGCGATGGGTTCCTTGAACGGAAATCGGTATCGTGCCAATGCGTAAGTGGCTGGTATAGCGATGATTATTGTCAATAAGGTGCTAAAGGTTGCGACGATGGTTGAATTCTTCAAGTAAAACAAGATATTAATGTCACCAAACACTTGTGTGAAGTTTTCCAAAGTGGGCTTGAAAAAGAAGGCGGGAGGGTAGGCTACAGCATCCAATTGATTCTTGAATGCTGAAGCCACCATGAATAGATAAGGAAACAAGAAAGCAACCAGGGCGAATGCTGCCAATAAGTTGGAAATTCCAATTGGCCACAAACGCTTTAGTTGTATCTTTTGTGTTGACATTGTCTCATGCCTCAAATCTCGCCTTTTTAAAAAGACGAATCAGTAATATGGTTAAACTAACGATCAGTATTATTAACATCACACTAGCGGCTGAACCCCGGCCCGCGTTACGAGCCACGAGGGTTATTCGGTAAACAAGAACAGGCAGGGTTAGAGTGACGCTCCCTGGCCCACCTCCAAACATTACAAAAATCACATCAAAGATCCGCAGACTATCCATTAAGCGCAGAATAGTTGCAGTTATTAAGAGAGGCGCCATCAACGGAAGGGTGATATAGTGGAATAATTGCAAATTATTGGCACCATCGACTAGTGCAGCTTCATATGGATCATGCGGTAACGATTGTAAACCGGCTAGTAAAATCAAAATAAAAAATGGTGTCCATTCCCATACATCCACGATCATTACAGCTGGCAAGGCCAGGTTAGGGCCATACCAGTCAAGTTTTAAATGAGTCAAAATTTGAATGAGAAAATTAACCAAACCGTCGTAGGAGAAATATAATCGCCAGATCATACCGACCATAGCAGGCATAACTACAATTGGTATCGTAAGCAGAGCAGTGTACAATGAACGGCCGAACACTTTACCATTGAGCAACAAGGCCAGTCCAAAGCCAAGTACCAACTCCATAAAGACTGTACCAAGCACATAAATCCCTGTCACCTGGAGTGATTTCCACAATGGTGTACCAGCATTGGTGAGAAGCCAAACATAATTGGACAGTCCGGCGGGTAGAGCTTTGCTCCATTGTGAGCCAAAAGCCCAATCAACAAGGCTCATGCGCACCAGCCATACACAAGTGTAAATTGCCAGCATGAAAACTACCAAGAACGCCGGTAGCAATAGGGAGTATGGGATGATTAGGTTGCGATGTCGTTGCCAGAAGCGGACCATGAATTTACCTGAGGATAAATTTCTGCTAACGTCACATTCAATAGGAACCCGAGCTTCGAGTTGCTCCCTGCTGTGGGGTAGAAAAATACGGTACAATCGCGAATTTTCTTCACAGCAGGGAGCTAATAATTATCTACCTTTACTTCCAGATGTCCGAAATCTGTGATTGCATGTTACTTAATGCCTGGTCAACAGTATTTTCCTTTGTTAACACCTTGGCGCCTTCTGTACCAATGATTTCACTTATTTGCGACCAACGCGGATCCATGATAACGACACCTAGGCCCTTAGCTTGAAGTGCAGCCGCTTGTTTGAGGGTATCGAGTGTTGCCTGGTAATATGGATACGTGGCCTGGTTTGCAGGGTCTTGTAACCATGAGCTACGAGATGGGATACCACCATTGGTGACATACTCTGCCTGCTTTGCTTTACTGGTCAAATACACGATCAAATCCCAGGCAGCGTCTTTCTGCTTCGACCCAGATGTTAGGGCGAATCCCCAACCCCATACACCACTATAGGCACCTTCAGGGCCAGCAGGCATGGGAGCATAGCCGACCTTGCCGGCTACTAGCGACTTTTCTGGGTTCTCCACTTCGGGCGCTCCAGCTGAGGCTTCCACCATCATGCCGGCTTTTCCTTGCATAAAAGCATCCCAAGCTTCTGGGAATGAGAATGACTCTATTCCTTTTGGTGCGTATTGAGTCAATGAGGTAAAGTATTCCAGCGATGCCTTAGTGCCTGCCAGATCAAAACCAGGTTGGTTGGTTGCAGGATCAATCATGCGACCACCATATGGAAAGATAAACACCGACCACATATAGGTGAATTCCCACCCCAACCGGACGCGCATGGATATGCCAGCCATGCCTGGTTCTTTCTGCTGGATAGCTGCTGCTGTAGCCATCAATTCATCCATCGTGGTGGGAACAGTTAGTCCGTCCTTTTGAAAGATATCATTGCGGTAGAAAAGGAAGACGGTTTCACCAGCAAAGGGTATGCCATAGTGCTTCTCCTGAAATGAGAGCATATCGCGGTAGGCAGGCACAATATCTTCAGGAGCAAACCAAGCAGGACTTTTAGCAGGATCATTAAGGTATTCATCTATCGAATCGACGAAACTTGCATCGACGAGGGAGGGGGTGTATTCAGGGCAACTCATGATGATGTCATAATCAGTTTTTCCGGAGGAGGCTTCAAGCAATAGTTTGTCAGCAAGTTGTCCCTCCTCCATCACATCCCAGGTTACCTTAATTCCCGTCAGGCTCTCAAATTCAGGCGTCATCTTCTTGAAGGCATCAATAGATGGATGCGAGGCTACTGCCAATTTTAGTTCAGAGCCCGCAAATTGCGCCTTAACTTTGGCTGCCCAATCTTCCAAGCTGCTAGCGGGAGCAGTAGCAACCTGGGTAGGAGCAGTTGTAGGAGCATTTGTAGGAGCCATGGTAGCTTTTGTACCGCAGCTTGAGAGCAATGTTGCAGCCAACAAAATGATAGTCAATAACTTTGTCAGTTTCATTTTATCTTCTCCTTTGGATACGCATGAAGCTTGAATTTTCTATATAATCGAAAATCTTAAGCATCGTAATTCTCTTCCTAAGGCACCTCCTTTTCTAGGTATAAATAAAATTATTGATCATTCAAATTACATTAAGTCTTTGACAACTAATCTAGTTATTGATGAAAATAGGTATCAGATTCAATTCTCAATGAATTAGTGATAATGTCCATCATCACAAATAGAAAAAATAAATTTCGGTCATACCTTATCATGGTTTTTATTGTCCAGTGAGTTATATTTCTCTTTCTAATGAAGTCTGTGTCTTGTATTTTCGTCAGCTCAACTTACGCACAAGGTAATAATCGGTTGTGTTATATAGGATCTCGATGATCGCGCCCATTACGACTGCCCGGTGGTTAAGCTCAGAGACCACTAATTTTGGGCAGATTGGAATAATCCCATCGATGCGTTTTAATATCGGTTGGATTAGCAAGTCAGCTGATTTTGCAATTCCTCCGGAGAGTACAATGATGTCAGGGTCGAAGCAGACTGATAAAGTAGCCATCATTTGGGACAGATAATCGATTGTGTCAGTTATGATTGGGAGAGCCCATTCCTCCTTTCTTCGATAGGCATTAAGAACTTCCTCTGCTGTAATCGCGGCCAGTTCTGTTGCAGATAACTGACCGGCCAGTTTTTGGCGAGCCCTCTCTGCAATACCCACCCCCGAGGCCAGTGATTCCAAAGTCCCATAGCCTTCACGCCGGATGCCAAGGTAGCTCCGATCTGGCAGCATAAAGCCAATCTCACCTGCTGTCAGATGAGAACCACGATAAATCCCGCCATCTATGATGATCCCAGCTCCGATTCCACTGCCAACGATTACTAGGACCAAGTTCGTGCATCCCCGTCCAACACCGAACCACATTTCTCCCAAAGCTGAAAGATTGACATCGTTGTCTAGCACAACCGGGATTTGGAATCGTTCCTCTAATTTTTCTTTCAGAGGCAGATTACGCCATT